>JAUXDR010000285.1 GCA_030618205.1 Deltaproteobacteria bacterium
AAACTGACCTGAGGTTAAAACCTGTTCTAGATTGCTTCCTGATATCACGGTAGCAAGTCCTCCCTGATCCTGCGACGCGGTCCGCCATGACCAGACGGTCTCCAGTCGCGAATGGGCATGATCTCTCTGAGTAGTCTGTCTTGATTTCGACTGGTCAATTTCTCACAGATCTGGTGCCATATGCAAGGTACATCCGGATTGATCTCGCATCTGCCTCCCACAGACCCTCCACAGGGACCGTTGGACAGGCTCTTGGCACACCTTGCGACAGGGCAAAGTCCGCCAGTCAGGTCTAATACGCAGGCCCCACAACCGGCACACATCTCGGCCCACTCGCCGCTGCTCGGATTGGCACCGTAAAATGATGTATTAAGGGCAGGCAACACATTGACGTCAGGGCAACGGTCTGCGATAAAATTAACACCGACCCCGCAGGCCATTGAGAGCACTGCGTCGTAGTTTTTTCCATCTTCTTTCAGCGGCTCCAAATACTCCGGATCGCACTGTCTAACATAAGTTTCTTCATCAATCTTTATTGGTTTTCCAGCCTTCTTTCTCCCGAGGCGTAGCGCAGAGGCGAGAACACCTACCTCCTTATCACCGCCGGTAGAACACACTGCCACGCAACCTCTGCATCCAAGGACGAGCAGCCTTTCTATCCCGGAGATCATCTCCAGGATTTCATCCAAGGGCTTTTGTTCAGCAATTATCATAGTAATATCTCTCCCGACCTATGCAGTCGCTCTAATTTTGAGATCCGTGCTGTCATCTCCCTGACCGCCTCCACAATGGGCTGGGTCTCACCACAGTGAACAAAGAACATCTCAATCCGATCCGGATCAATATCCAGTTCCTTAAGGAGCTTTTTTGTATAACCAACTCTTTTTTCGGCCCGCCTGCTGCCGGACAGGTTATGACATTCATCTGCACGGCAACCTGCCACAAATACTGCCTCAGCCCCTTGTTCAAAGGCATCTAACAGTGCAGGTACTTCAATACGACCAGTACATGGCAGCTTCTTTACATCCAGACTTTCCGGAATAAGACCTGCCTCCCTCAACGTATCTGTCGCAACACTGGCCGTGTAGTTGCAGCAAAAGGCCACGATCCTTCCGATTTGGTGATTGTTATTCATCTATGTGCTCATTTTAACTTAATTTTTCTTCAACAATTCAACATTCAACATTCACAATTCAACATTATTATTTAATTATCCCGTTACCCATTCACTCAACTTACTCAGTCCCCTCTGTTCAAGTGATGGGGCCAGGGTAATGGCCCCGGCAGGACACTCCATGACGCATATACCACAGGCCTTGCAAAGCTCCGGTTCAATATACGCTTGTCCGATATCAGCTATATGGGGTGCGCCAAAGGGACAGAACCTGACGCACGTGAGGCATGCCACGCATTTTTCAGGATCAACTTTCGCCAGGAGCCCCAGGTTCGCCAGACGCTCCTGATCCACCAGTCCCTGTTTGAGGGCCTCATCCCGCAGGGCCTTAATCACATCACTGCAACGGACTCCCTGGGGACAGACCTCTACGCAGCTCTGACACTGGGAACAGGCCCAGATCATATCCGAACTCAAGAGCTGTTTCTCAAGTCCAAGGACCACCATGTGCACAATCTTCCTGGGATCAAATCCCGGCACTACCTTTTCCACCGGGCACACGCCGCTGCATGAACCACATGCATAACACCAGGCCAGGGTAGAACATCCTTTCAAATTGGACAGCTCTGACACAAATGAATTATTCAACTTCGAAGACTGTATAGCCATAATTTAATACCAGCTCGACCCTTTCTTTTTCACCAATTTCTTCTTGGAAAGGG
>JAUXDR010000251.1 GCA_030618205.1 Deltaproteobacteria bacterium
CGAAGGGAAACAAGACTGCGTCTTTTGCCACCCAGATAGTGAGAAGGCCCCACACAAACCACGCAGGAAGGTCCAGCCAATGTCGAACCTGGATCAAGATCAAGATCAGCAGAGCCGTACCGGGCACCTGAAGGAGAGCATATCTCACTACGACCCGAACTGTGCAACCCGCTTTTTTCATGCTCTCTGTAACCTCGGCGGCCTCTTTAGCCAGGAATTCACAACGTCCGCTCCTGTGGCCTCTGGCGTATGATAACACGGGGCCGCGGCAAGGCTAATTTCCTGTGCCATTTCTTCATGGCCCTTATTCATCCCAGGAAGCACTTCGTCATCCATATCAATTCTCAGGGTTTAGCTCGTATCTTTGTTCCTTATTTATTCCTTTATGCTTTTCGGCCTTTTTCACTGTACACGCTAACACTTTTTCTGCCCTGAATCATGTATGTTAACCGCAGACCACGCAGACTGAATCATATTAATATGGGACTTGGGGACGTACCAATTCATACAAGTAAATTTTATGTTATCATGTATGATGAGGCAAGCGCAAAGGATGCCCATGGTGTTTCAGGGGTGGTGGTTGACTCTTCCCAAAATATTCCATTTATGTTACACGTATATTACGTGAACATTCTAAAGGGGACAGGGAATGAAACAGAATATAACGCTCAGTCTTGATAAAGATTTAATCCAAAGGGCAAAGGTTATTTCTGCAAGAAGACATTCCTCGGTCAGCAATATGCTCAGTCAGGAATTGCAGAGAATTGTAGAATCTACCGAAAAGTACGAAGTTGCCAGAAAGAAGGCGATTTCTGATCTGCGGACCGGATACCATCTTGGAGGCATAATCACGGCATCGAGAAAAGAACTTCATGAAAGGTAGAATTTTTGTTGATACAAATATACTGATTTATGCCCATGACCTGGATGCAGGTCCACGGCACGATATTGCTGCTTCTGACGTTGAAGAGTTATGGGAAAATGAAAACGGCGTTATGAGCACGCAGGTATTGCAGGAATTTTATGTTAACGTCACAAAAAAAATAAGCAAACCGCTCTCTCAGGCGCGTGCCAGGGGAATTATTGAGAACTATTTGTCATGGCATATCGAGGTAAACGAACCCGATACCGTGCTCCTGGCATCGGAGATCGAAGAAAGGCATCTTTTATCTTTCTGGGATGCACTGATCATAGCAGCGGCCTGTCGAGCAAAAGTACACAAAATCCTCACCGAAGATTTGAACCATGGCCAGGAGATCGAAGGCATCCTTATCGAAAACCCTTTCGTCATTTGAAAATTTCACCGGTGCCAAGGTGGTGGTTGACTCTTGCCAAAATATCCTTGACAGCTATTGATTTCATGTTAATTTCTGGTCTCGTCTCTTTTTTTGTTAATCTTGGAGGAAGTCATGTACGCTGTTATTAAGACAGGCGGAAAACAATATAAGGTTTGTCCAGGGGAAGTGCTCAGGGTGGAAAAGCTCGACGCTGAAGCAGGTTCGGAGGTCGAGATACCTGAAGTGCTGATGGTAGTGGACAATACCCAGACTAAAATCGGCAGACCTACAGTGGAAGCTGCCACAGTACGAGCTCAGATTTTGGAACACGGCCGTGGTAAAAAGATAGTTGTTATGAAGAAGAAAAGGCGCAAGGGCTATAAGGTCAAGCGCGGACACAGACAACCTTTCACGACCCTTGAGATTAAAGAGATCAGTGTCTAGGGAGATTTAATCATGGCACACAAAAAGGCCGGTGGCAGTTCACGTAATGGCCGAGACAGTAAGGGCCAGCGCAGAGGCGTAAAACGCTTTGGCGGCCAGATCGTAAGGGCCGGAAACATCCTGGTCCGTCAGTTGGGAACCAAGTTTCATCCAGGACGAAATGTGGGCATGGGTAGGGATTATACCTTGTTTGCCAAAGCAGACGGGGTCGTGAAGTTCGAGATAGTGCGAAATCGACAGCGAATCAGCGTCCATCCTATGCAGAGCACCGCTTCCTGATCCCTCCATCCACTAAAAGATCTGACCTCAACAACTTCTCTGTATTTATGATTATGCAGGTAAAATGCGATTTTTTACCTGCATATCCTGTTTCTGGATCCATCAGTAGTTTCCCGCTTTGTCCCAATGCATCAGATTCTTGCGGGCAAGGCGGCCTTGTCAGGTAAGTAAATTGTTCCAAGACTTGAGACCTTTGTCATGGACTTTGTTGATCAGGCTAAAATATACGTCAAGGCTGGCGATGGAG
>JAUXDR010000283.1 GCA_030618205.1 Deltaproteobacteria bacterium
CTGGATAAAGCCTGTAAACAAAGAGTAAGAGGACTCCTGATCGAGCTTCAAGGAGATCGGATAGGACCCCCGGTGCTCAAGCCTTTGCAGGATCTGTTCAACAAACACCATGGATCATACCCTGTGAAACTGGCTATTATTCTCAAGGAGAGAGGCCGGGTAATTCTAAGCCTCCCTGAGGAATATAATGTGAGCATAAGCCCTGAGCTTACTGTAAGCATGAATGATTTGTTAGGTTATGCCGGATTAAAGGTAGAATATGAACAAGTGAATAATAATTAGAAAATAGGATTAGAGGATTAAGGGATTAGAGGATTAGAGGATTACAAGACTATAGGCATTAGGAAATGAGTAGCGAAGGAATAAAGATCGTCTGCCAGAACCGTAAGGCCAGACATCTGTATCACATAGAAAGTACCGTGGAGGCAGGCCTTGTCCTTCTTGGGCCGGAGGTCAAGTCCCTGAGGGAAGCAAGGGCCAGCCTCGGCGATGGATATGTGGGCTTCAAGTATGGCGAGGCGTGGCTCCACAACGTGCACATATCCCCATATCCCTATGCTGCCAATAGCGGTAAGCTGAATCCGACAAGGGCCAGGAAGCTCCTTCTCAATCGCCGGGAAATACGGAGGTTGATGGGAAAAATTCAGGAACGTGGATATACCCTGATACCGCTTCGTATTTATTTCAAAAATGGGAAAGCAAAAGTGGAACTCGCCCTAGCCAAGGGTAAGAAATTGTATGACAAGCGGGAGACCATGAGACGCAAAACTCTGGAGCGAGAATTCCAAAAGGATTATAAGATACGGTAATAACAAGACTTAGGGGCTTCGCCCCAATTGGAATATTGGAATACTGGAATTATGGAATAATGGTTTCGTTGTAGAATTTCCGAGACGTCAAATTAGTACATTGGTATCATTTCTTAGCCACGTGAAGTTCCTTGAAAAGGTGGCGTTTGATCTTGTTGGTAGAGGTCTTGGGGAGTTCTTCATCTATCAAAGTAAAGGACATTACTCTTTTGAAAGGGGCCAGCGTCTTGTTTGCCATTTTGACTATTTTGGACATGAGTTTGTGTACATCCTGATCGCTCAGGTGTCTTCCATGAGAGTGTACGCCAATGGACTCGTAGTCCGGAACTATCACTGCACGGACTTCCTGTCCGCTCTCTGTCTTGTGGCCATAGGCCATTGATTCCAGGACATAGGGACTCTGGTTGATCCCGTTCTCTATCTCCTCAGGGTAGATGTTTTTCCCGGCAGGAGTGACAATAATGTTTTTGGCCCTCCCGCAGATGTATAGATAGCCTTTTTCGTCCTGATATCCCAGGTCCCCGGTCTTCAGCCAGCCGTCTGAGTCCAGCACCTCTTGTGTGGCCTCAGGGGCTTCATAATATCCTTTCATTATCATTGGGCCTTTAAATGCAAGCTCCCCAACGCCTGTCTCGTCCGGTTCAAGTATCCTGACCTCAACACCGGAAAGTAGTGTGCCTATGCTTTCATCCATAGGTTCATCTACTGTGAGGGTAAGCACGGGACTTGCCTCGGCAAGCCCATAGCCATGGAGCATCTTGATTCCCAGGAACCTGAATTCCCTGGGGATTTTTGGCATAAGCGGTGCGCCTCCGGCCACCAGAAAGCGGAGGGAATTGAGCCCAACCACTTCTCTGACATCTTTAAAAAAGGGAGTGCCCACGTTCTTTATGCCCAGTTTTTCACACACCTTGACTGCTTTCAGAAGTATGTGAGTTGCCTTTTCTGCAGCAGGTACACTTCTAATGGCCCCCTGGATTTCATCCAGCATCTTTTGAAATAGAAAAGGGCAACCAAATATCACAGTGGCCCTGCTGGCCTTCAAATCCTCCAATATACTGCGGGACTTTAGAC
>JAUXDR010000279.1 GCA_030618205.1 Deltaproteobacteria bacterium
TTATCTACGGGAAGTCCAACTACGTTTGAATACGAACCTTCGATCCGCTCCACCATGAATGCCCCGATACCCTGGACGGCATAACTTCCAGCCTTGTCCAGGGGCTCTCCGGTTGCCACATAGGCCCTTAAGACATCGGGGTCCTGTTCAGCCAGCCATACAAGGCTGCTGGCTGAAAACTCAACCGTGATCTGCTTTTCCGGCCACACCATACAACATGATGTTATTACTTCATGTGATCGTCCAACCAGCCGGCTCAACATATCCAGTGCATGGTTTTCGTCTCTGGGCTTTCCAAGTATTTCCCCGTCCAGTACTACAATGGTATCTGCACCCAGGCTCAAGGCATGTGGATATCTTTGAGCAACATCCAGGGCCTTTAGCCTGGAATTCAATTTTGCATATTCCAGTGGAGACTCTCCGGGTCTTGGGACTGTTTCTTGAAACTCACTGGGCCGGACTAAGAAATCCAGACCCAGCCCGGACAAAAGTCTCTGTCTTCTGGGTGAACCGGACGCAAGAACTAGGGCGCAGGTAGTCTGAAAAGGTCCCGGGCATTGGCGCTTGTACATCGAGCAATCTCCTCTAAAGGCACCTCTTTGATCCTGGCGATCTCCTCTGCGACATGGACGACCCGGGCCGGCTCATTCGGCTTGCCGCGGTATGGGACCGGACTCAAAAACGGAGAGTCGGTCTCGATGAGCAGGCGCTCCAATGGTACATAGCGCACAACCTCTTTGACGACTTCTGCCTTGGGAAAAGTGACAACACCGGTTACGGATATGAAAAAACCCAAATCCAGGACCTTTTTTGCCACCTCCACATCACCGGAGAAACAATGCATTACACCCCTTAAGGTGCCCGCAGCCTCTTCACTCAAGATTTCAACCGTCTCTACATGTGCATCCCTGTCATGAATTATAATAGGCAGATCAACTTGTCCGGCCATTTGGATCTGTTGGCGAAAGACCTTGCGCTGAATGTCCCTGGGCGAATACTCCTTGACAAAATCAAGCCCTATTTCACCCCAGGCAACTACATGCGGAATAACGGCAAGCTCCAGAAGCTCTTTATATACCTCATCTGAAGCCCCTTTTGCATCGTGGGGATGAATGCCTACTGCAGCAAAAACCTGAGGAAATTGCTCTGCCAGCTCAAGACCCTTTTTTGAACTCGCCAGATCTATCCCTATAGTAATGATCTGACAAACCCCAGCCTTCTCCGCCCTGCTGATTGCCCCGGGCTGATCCTCGGACAGGGGTGGAATGTCAAGATGAGCGTGTGTATCTATGAAATCCGGACCCGGAAAAGCATTCATGGCAGTCTCTGACTTAAGCACTCACATCAGGAAGGGTAATACTTACGTTTGTACCCCCAAACTTGTTTCTCGTCAAACACATAAACCCGCCATGCAACTCAATTACCCGTTTTGCCAAGCTCAGACCCAGGCCCAAGCCGTGGGTCTTGGTAGTAAAGAAAGGCTCATCTGCCTTGTTCAGGTGCCCCTTGGCCATTCCAAGTCCTGTATCTGTTATCTGAATCTCAACATTTCCTTCAGGTACGGACACTGAAACTGTCAGCATTCCGCCTTCCGGCATGGCCTCCACAGCATTCTTAAATATGCCTAAAAAGGCCTGCTGGATGTATATGCGGTCAAGAAAAAGCACCGGCTCAAGATCAGGAAAATCAACATTCAATGTTATGTTGTGTCTATCTAATTCTGACTGTAAAAGGGCCAGAGATGCCTTTGTCAGATCGCAAACCCTAACCAGTTCCTGGTTCAACTCAGGAACCTTAGCAAAATCGAAAATCGCAGTCAGGGTCTTTTCCACACGCTCACTTTCTCTGACCATGGTCTCGGCATAATTAGTTAATTCAGAGTCCTTGAGTTTTCTCTTAAGGATTTTGGC
>JAUXDR010000121.1 GCA_030618205.1 Deltaproteobacteria bacterium
GATGAATCCTCTAAACTAATACTGCAATCTCGTCAGCCAACTCAAATGCCCGCAGTTTTGTGTGATCACGCACGATTTGCCCCTATTAGCCTTCTACCTTCAGTCTATTCACCTGAATAGTTACAATAAAAGGAGAAATGTGGATATCAGTCCTGTGAGGAAGGAATTTCAGTCTGGATGGAATGAAGATGCAAAAGCTCTTCATCCGTGAGGCTGGTTTTTAGCCGTGAGGATTCTTTTTTGACTATTTTTAACAATTCTTTCAAAAGATGATCTTCTGCGTCTATGCCCAGACACTTGAGCTTATGACGGAGTGCATTTGTCCCTGTCTTTTTGCCGACAAGCAATTTTCTCTCAAGACATACCTCCGAGGGTTCATATGGTTCATAGTTCAAAGGATTCTTCAGCAAACCGTCCACATGGATGCCCGTTTCACATGTAAAGATATCTTTACCAACCACAGGCTTATTTGAAGAAACAGGGATGCGGGAGATCTTTGAAACATAGTCAGAAAGGAAACAAAGATATTGAAGGTCGTATCTATCTATCCCCTTTCTTTTTGCCAAAAAGGCCACTACTTCTTCCAGGGCCGCATTGCCTGCCCGTTCCCCAAGGCCATTGACCGTAACATCCACGAAATCAGCGCCGGCTGCCAGGGCACTGATTGCATTGGCCGTGGCCATACCGAAATCATTGTGTGTATGTACGCCGATATCTATATAGAGCTGGGATGTTAACCTCATAATGGTCTCAAACATTGTCATTGGATCCATAATTCCCACGGTATCGGCAAAACGAATCCTGTCTATACCTTCTCTCTGGGCCAGGGAGCAGACCTCCTCGATAAAACCTATGTTGGCCCTGGAGGCATCTTCCAATCCCAGAGAAAGATAACACGATGCTCTATCTTTGATCTGTCTTATACTTTCACAGACCCTTGCCAGTACCCACTTTCTGTCTTTGTTGAGCTTGTGTCTTAAGTGGATATCCGAGACAGGGATCGACATTGCAAGGATATCAGGACAAAGTCTCAAATTTTCTTGAATATCGCTTGGTATACACCGGCACCACAGAGAGAGCTTCGGACCAACCGTCTGTTCCCTGGCCTGGTTAATCAGTTGATCTATCTCCGGATCCATAGCAGCAGCCCCAACCTCTATCTCCTCAATACCCAGCTTATCCAGCAGGCCGATAATATGGAGCTTTTCGCCCAGATCAAAATAGACGTTAGCTGCCTGTTCTCCCTCCCTCAAGGTAGTGTCGATAATCCCTTTCATGATCGGCTACTCCTGATTTCATTAAGACATCTTCTACTGGCTTCGGCGGCTCTGCATCTTTTGCCGCATAAGGGATGGGGCGCATCCGGGGCAAAGCAGACCCAGACATTTTCGTGTATTTTAAAATCAAAAAGGGCTTTAGGGATCGCTGCATGTATCTCCGTGCCGCCTATGTCAATAGTTGCCTTCAAAGTCTTTCCATTGCTTCTTTTATTTACTATTTTTCCCCTGATTCCATTTAAGTTATTGCCAACAGTTTCATTTATTTTTTTCAAGACAATTTTTTCAGGGTGAATGCATAGGCTGATCTCTTTTCCTTTTTCAAAAATAGGATATCTCTTGACTCTGATCTTAAAAGGTTGAACCAGACATTCATTATTGATGTAAACAACGGCTTCATGTTGTTGTATTTTGATTATACGTGCTTTTAAGATGTTTTTGGCCCCTACGAAACGTGCTACAAACTCGGTTTTTGGATGATAAAACAGGTCATGCGGGGCCTCAATTTGCTCTATCTTCCCCTCGTTGAGCACTGAAACACGATCACCGAGAGAAAAGGCTTCATCCTGATCGTGGGTAACACAGATTGTCGTTATTCCCATTTCTTGCTGAAAATTTTTTAATTCGTGTCCTGTTTTTTCTCTGGCTGGAGCATCTAGGTCACTCATAGGCTCATCGAGTAAAAGTATTTCCGGTTCGGTCACAATGGCCCTGATTAAGGCAACATTTTGTTTTTGGCCTCCGCTCAACTGATGCGGATATTTATTCTTTTCCTTTTCGATGTTTACTCTGGCTAAATAATAGTCAATCTTCCTGGCTATCTCGGTTTCCTTAAGCCTCCTGACCCTGAGTCCGTAAGCAATATTGTCAAAAACACTTAGATGGGGAAAAAGGGCATAGTCCTGGAAGACAAAGCCGATCCTCCTTTTTTCCGGTGGAAGGCCGTTTGCGTTTCGGCCCCCAACCATAACCGTGCCTTTATCCTGTCTCGTAAGGCCTGCTATTACAGACAAGACAGTTGTCTTGCCGGCACCGTTTGGTCCCAGCAGCACATGAAATTCTCCCCTGCTGACCTCCAGGTCCAGATCCTTAAGTGCGGTCCGACCGTTGTAGCTTTTTGAAATTTTTTTCAGCACAACGCCCATTTTATATCCCTTGTGCCTGAGAAACTACTATGACAGCGCGATCTGTCCCCTCAAACGTGATTTGAAAATAAATAGCGAGGTAAAGGAAAACACAATCAGAACCAGGGCAATCGCAACTGAGGAGTCCATCTCGCCTGACATGGCATTCTGATAAATGGCCACAGTCATTGTTTCGGTTTTAAAGGGAACGCAGCCGGCAACCATCGAGGTTGCACCGAATTCTCCCAAGGCCCTTGCCCAGGTCATAACCATTCCTGCATAGATGCCGTTCTTAGCCAACGGGAGGAGTACTTTTCTAAAAGTATAGAATTTCGATGCCCCTAGGGTTAATGAGGCATTGATTACATTTTGGTTTATTGATTCAAACGCTTCCCTTGCTGATTTTATCAAAAACGGCGTTGAAACAAAAAGCTGAGCAATTATGATTCCTTTTTTAGAAAATATCAGATCAATTCCCTGATTGCTTAAAAGATTACCAAAGCCACTGTTCCCGCCCAAAAGGATTAACAGGGCCAACCCTGCAACAAGAGGAGGCATGCAGATAGGAAGATCAATCAACGTATCAATTATCTCTTTGCCCTTGAATTTTTTTACCCCCAGCAGATAGGCCGTAGGAACTCCCAGGCACAATGCCAGGAAGACAACTGCCAGCGATGTTTCAAGGCTTATAAGAAAGGAGGACAACACGTAAGGGGATTTAAACTGGTTCGCAAGTTCTCCAAGCGAAGTTGATGTAAACAACGCGAACATGGGCAACACAATCAGGCATACAAAAATACCTGTGATCAATGAAACAACTATGTCAAATGAGATGCCTTTCATCTATTTTACCACATCAAAACCATAATCCCTGAAGATCCCTTTAGATTCAGCACTTAAAAGATAACGGATATATTGAGATGCCTCTTCTTTATGTCTTATCATTTGGCAAACCGGAATAATATATGTGGAGATATATTGTTCCGGGATGTCAATAGACTTTACCTTTCCGGACTGAATCGCATCTGCCTTCCATACAATAGAGGCATCAGCATTATGTTTTTCAATCCACATTACCAGTTGCTTTACTGATATGCCTCTGGCCCTTATATTTATATTAGACTCATTGAGGCCTGCTTTTTTTAATATTACCGCGCTTGCCTCACCTATAGCTGTTGCCTTGGCATTCCCTAATACAATCCGGTTGTTATTATCAACAAAGTCGCCAAGAGACTTTACCTTATTGTTCCGTTCAGGAGTGATGATAACCGGAGTGTGATAGGCAACCGGGGTATAATCCTTTATGTATCTTTTTTCTTTCAGGATCTTTGCCCACTTTTCACTTCCCGGGATAAAGACATCAGGGGTTTGCCCTACGAGTATCTTGTTGCCCAGCCTTCCGCTTCCTTCATAGTCGTAGATTACCCTCACGCCATATCTCTCTTCGAATCTCTTGCCTATCTCGTCTAGAGGCAACCTCATCCCAGCCCCGGCAAATACAAGAATTTCCCTGGATTCTTCCTGGCCAAAAACAACAGATCCGATTAGGCAGACGAATAATGCTGAAAACAGTATGAGCCGCTTGCAAAATACCATCTTTTGTCTCAGGCGTTCACAGGTTCAGGGTTCACCGTTCAGGGTTTCCTTTCTTACATTGACCTTGCGAGTTAGGTCTCGGGCCAACAGCCATGCCTCAATATCCTCAAATCGTTCTATTCTCATGTCTTCTCCATTCAGAATTCATGAATCAACTGTTCAGATTTTCTGTAAACCCTGAACCTTTGAACCCGTGAACGGTTATCTTTTGTTTGGGATGTCCCCAATAGGTCCTTCATATATTACCGGTTCAATGCCCATCTCTTTTAATTTGGCAGAAGGTACTTCACCTATCTTTGTGACATAGACCTTGCTGCAATCCTTGAGCAGGCCTGA
>JAUXDR010000242.1 GCA_030618205.1 Deltaproteobacteria bacterium
TGGCGTATACGGCGCTGAGTGGCCCGATCCTGTCTCAGTTCAGCCTCTCCCTCAATAAGGGTGGCAAGATATTTGATGTGCGACCACTCATCCTTTGAGGCCTTGGTTGCAGTCTCTGCATATTTATCCGCAATACAGGGCAATTTTAAATATTTTAGATGGTCATCAAGAGACAAACTCAGTTGTTTTGGAGAGTCAGGGTTCATTAGTCATCCTCCTTGCCGGCTTGATAGATACTCATGTCCGGCGGTTCTATATCAATATCGAGTAAATCCTCCCTGCGGGTGAGGTGGAGAGCACCCGGTTCCTTGGGAGTCCGTGCTTTCTGCTCCAAAAGATTTGCAATATATTCAGATGAAAAGGCCTGAAAGACAAAGGCATCTTCCATTGCTCGGGTCACGGCCTCGGGGCTGTATATCTCACTTAAGGCAACAATTTTACGGACATGGGAAAGTGGATTCATCCTTTTGGCTTCCAGTGCCTGATGATATTCGCTAGCCCGTGACGATAATGTCAAAAAGCGCCTCATGATTAGCTGATCTTTGGCCTTTCGGCGCTGAGCAAGCAGGGGTTTGGGGTGATCAGGGTCCTCAAAATCCTTATGGCGGTCATAGCTGCGGTCATGGCGGGCAACGAGCTTTTCCTGGAGATACAGGCAGAGGCGATCCGGATATGCCTTGAGGGTAAGTTGTGTTCCTGCATATTCAGCTGGTACCGAGTAACGATTTGTATCCAGACTGATCCGAAACTGGGAGGAGGCCCTGACCTGGCTTATGGTGGCAATATCGTAGTGATGAAGCGGCAATGCCTGTAAACGAGGCTTTTCTTCGACGAAAAGTTCCTTGGGCTTCTTTTTGGTTTCACCATGGATCCGGACATTGGCAATGGAATCAAGCCATAGCCTGCATGCCGGATTAATGTGGCTGAAATCCTGGATATCTAAACCACCCAGCAGGTTCTTTTTGACATAACCGACCCCGCTTTCAACAATGCCCTTTTCATTACCCTTCCTGACGTTGCAGGCCGTGATGTCAAAACCGTAATGGCGGGAAAAATCAAGATATTTAGGGTTGAACACCGGTGCCTGGCCGACGATGCGTCTGAGCACCGCGCTTTTGAGATTATCGACCATGATCCGGGCAGGTACTCCGCCAAAAAACTCAAAGGCATGTTGATGGCAGGCCAACCAATGTTCCATGGTCTGTGACACGGTGAATTCGACATACAGCAGCCGGCTGTAGCACAACACCATCACAAAGAAACTGAGCCGCCGCTTGGTCTCACCCACGTTTACCGAACCAAACGAACCCCAGTCCACCTGGGCGCACTCTCCTGGGGCAAAGGCGAGCTTGAGAAAAGCAGGCGAGCGTTTTGGCCTGATTTTACGGACATAGCGTTTGACCGTGTTATAGCTGCCTTGAAAGCTCATCTCCTGCAGATGCTGAAAAATTTGGGTGGCGGTGTAAGGATGCCGTTCTATCATGCGGCCTATCTCCGCCTTAAAAGGATCAAGAATGCTCGCTTTGCTATACTTCTTTCTGGGACGGTATCGTTCTTCGATAAACCATTTGACCACGGTGCGTTGGTCCAGGCCCAATTCCCCGGCAATCTGGGAGGCATTTAATCCATCCTGTTCATGCAGCCTTTTGATTTTGCAAAAGTTCTCGTAGTCAATCATGAACCGCCCTCCATGATCTGCCTGAAGATCTGGCCGATGGACTGCGGCGGGTCCACGGGTTGATTCCTGGTGACCGGGATGGCGAGTTCAGGTGGAGCCAAATCAAGCACCTGATACAGCGGCTTTTTGTAGGCGATCAGCTCGTGTTGGACCAATTCCAGTCTGGCCTGGGCCAGGGTGCAGCTGTCCATATTCAGCCGTTGACCGATGGATTGGTCAGAGTAATAGCTCAAACCTTGAGCATCTGAAACAGTGATCAGAAACAGATAGAGGACAGCAGCGGGATGGCTGCACTTGTCAAGGTGACAGTCACGCACCAGGCGGCCGTCAACCCAGCTGAATTGTTTGGGAACCTGGCGGATCCGCCCGGGGTGAATAGGGATTTTTGCCGGCATAGTCTCCTCCTTGAAAATTAGGGGTTGATGAGTTGAGAATATCTGCCCCTAATTGTTGCATACGGCGGGTGGTGTTGGCTATGTCATCTTGTAACGCAGTCCCGGTTAAATGAGCGATTAAGCCCACTAAAACAGTATGTTGCGTCATTAAGAGATCTTGTAACGCATCTTTCGTTAACTGCTTCACAACATACTGTTTTCCCACGATTTTTTCGTTTGAGTGATCTTGTAACGCATTACCTTTGCGCCGCCAGTAGCCGGGGTTGTGCTTACGCCATTCTTGGACCCGGCGGACAT
>JAUXDR010000193.1 GCA_030618205.1 Deltaproteobacteria bacterium
CCTTTTTTAAATTCAAAATTTAGAATTTAGAATTCAAAATTGTGTCTGAACTGCTTTTTCGTTCAGACACTGACTATTTTTCATTTCCACTTGGGACCAAAAAGGATTACAAAGTCCTGTCAATTGAGTTATGATTATGCTAAGAATAACCGATCTGCTGTGCTGCTTTGATCTTCCGGTTTCGTCGACTTACTTCTGAGGCTCTTGCAAAAAGCTCAATGGTTAAAATCATTCACCCATAAAACCTTGAACAAGAAGACAAAAAATATCTTTTTCTGATAATATATTGCTGTGACTCAAGATACTCCTATTTTTAAAGATAAAACCGGCTCTAAAGAAGGACCAGCTCTAGAAATCACCAAACCGATAGAGGACTCAAGTGATAATAGTCCGCAGCGGGCCGATGCAAATGCAAGAGAGTTACTGGAAAATGACTTTGAGGTGGTACTTTCTGAAGACAAATTATGGGATGAAGGAGATCACCCGGTTGATATCCGGCTTTTTGAGGATAATAGCTATGATGAATCAGATGAAAAGGAACTGACACTATCCACGGAAGAGGCCATCCCGCCGGACAAAACAAGCGAGAGCCGCTCACAAGAGACCGCGAAGGCCAAACTGCCAGACGAAGCATCTTGGATTATTTGGACCATAACAGGGGTGTCGGGAATTCTTCTCACAGTGGGACTTGTGCTTCTATGGAATCTTTCGGCTCCGTTTTTTGAGCCACATAGTGCGGTTACAGAAGATATCCTGGACACCTTGGCCAATCATGGTGACTTTGAAACCATGGATCTTGACCCGTTTCTTATCCCGGCGCAAAGGGACAAGGAAATGATCTTTTTTAAATTACAAGTGGAACTCATTGTCTCTGATGCCAAGACAAAGCACGCAATTCGAAAAAAAGAGGCCTGGGTCAGAGACACAATCTACAGGGAACTCAAGGGTATCGATATAAGCTCAGGTATTCAAGAAAACTTCCTGATGCAATACAGACAACCAATAGTCAGGTGTCTAAATCATGAGCTTACACCGCTTAGAGTGGAAGATATCCGGCTCAAGGGTTATTTGATGAAGTAATTTGAAATCAAAGCGGAGTTTATGATTGCTTTTTTAGGCATCTTTCATTTCGTGGTTTACCTTTTTTACCCTCTTTTTTTTAATCCAGGTTCCAGCCACATCCCAGCCAAACTTAGCCATGAGCGCCAACCAGACCCAGTGGTAACACCTTAAGCCTTTTCGCAAGAGATCCTCCATAGTGCCATTTGCCGATACTGCGACTTGGTGTAATATTTATCTTTGGACGTTAAAATTAACTTTTAGTACATAATAAAGAAGTGGTCCAAAACTACAAGATGATTAGTAAGCGTTCACAGGGCACCGCATCTGCTTTGTTGTCGGGCACTTGAAGTACAGGGAGTACGCCTGCGTACCCTCCGCCTCGCATTTGCAGCACCCTGTAAACGCTTACAGCTCGGTGGGTTGCGGTAAATGGTAGTAAAACGGGCTGTAATCCCGTGAACGGTTACGATGATTATAACATCAGACTCTTTTGATCATAAAGTTGGAAGGCTGGACGTTCTTGGCCTTGGCCCCGGAGATCCCATGTGGATGGCTCCTGTTGCCCATGATAGCTTAGCTGCTTCAGACGTAATAATCGGTTATAAGACCTATATCGACCTTATACGCCCGATCTTAGGTCCGGAGAAAGAGGTCATCGCAACCGGCATGAGGCAGGAGGTTGATCGCTGCAGGGCCGCAGTGGATCTTGCCCTTTCCGGCAAACGGGTAGCCATGGTCTGTAGTGGCGATCCTGGGATCTATGGACTGGCTGGATTGGTACTACAAATCCTGCAAACCCATCCGGAAGGCACACAGGTTGAAGTGAATATTATTCCCGGCATTTCAGCTCTAAGCGCCTGTTCTTCAATGCTTGGCGCTCCCCTTACCCACGATTTTTCAGTGATTAGCCTTAGCGATATCCTGACCCCTTGGGATCTTATTGTTAAACGCCTACATGCTGCAGGTCAGGCAGACTTTGTTGTTGTTATTTATAATCCCAGAAGCCGCCGAAGGGTCAGACAGCTTGAAGAAGCAGTGAAAATACTCAAGGAGTATAGAAAATTTTCTACCCCTGTTGGGATAGTTCAAAGGGCAATGAGACAAGGAGAGACTGTTATTATTACCACACTATCCGACCTTGCAAGCCAGGATATTGATATGCAGACTACAATAATAGTTGGAAACAGTCAGACCTTTGTGTGGCAAGGCAGGATGATAACCCCCAGGGGTTATGTAATACCGTGAAGCAAGATAAAAGGCACAAATATTCCTTGGACTAATCATGATGACTAATTTAGAATTGCTCCTTGATGCAAACTGTGCTTATCTTATCGACAGGCTCGTTTGGCATTATTGTTTCCGTAAATACTTCGTAAAGTATGCCTTATGAGGCTCTAATAATAGTAAAATGACAAACTCAGTTAATAATAACAATAAACACGATCCTAAAAAAGCTGGTTCGCCACAATCTCCTGATCAAAGTGCGCGTATCACAAAAAGGCTTTCTAACAAAGAACGTCTCCGCTCTTTTTTGCAGATCTTCAAGCGGGACGATCGCGTACTGATCGTAATAGTAGCTGACCCCGATGCCATGGCCAGTGCCCAGGCAGTAAGAAGATTGCTCAGCCGAAGAGTAGAAGAGGTGACAATCGCTCACAACAATGAGATTAAGCGTGTGAATAATCTTGCAATGAGAGACTTTCTTAAAATTCCCCTGCATCGCCTGAGGGGGATAAAGCAGGATCAATACACCAAATTCGTACTGATAGATTCCCAACCCCCGCATCATCCAGCTCTGGCTTCAATTTCTTATAATGCGGTAATAGACCATCACCCCGTCACTGATGGATGGGATGCCCCCTTTGTAGACATACGGCCGGAATATGGAGCAGTTGCCTCCATGCTTACAGAATACCTGAAGGCCGCCAAGATAAATCCTACGGTAGCACTTGCAACAGCACTTTTTTACGGCATCAAAGCCGATACCCAAAACTTTACCAAGAAGACCTCTCCATCTGATGTACT
>JAUXDR010000237.1 GCA_030618205.1 Deltaproteobacteria bacterium
CTGATCTGGTAATCACCACCTATGGTCTGGTTAGACGAGATATAGAGATTCTTAAAGATTTGCAGTTCAATTATATCATTCTGGATGAAAGCCAGGCGATCAAAAATTCCAACTCCCAGATTGCCAAAGCAGTGCGGCTACTCAGGGCCGGGCACAGGCTGTGTCTGACTGGTACGCCGCTTGAAAACAACGTGGGGGAGCTCTGGTCCCAGATGGAATTCCTAAATCCCAAACTCCTAGGTTCCAGGGCGGTCTTTGACAGGAGGTTTGCAAAACCTATAGCCCAGGGAGATAAAACAGCCCGGAATATCCTCAAAAAAACAGTAAAGGCTTTTCTCCTCAGGCGTAATAAAGAGGCTGTAGCCAAAGAAATTCTGGGGAAAATGGAGCATGTAATACTCTGTCCCATGACCGATGGACAGGCCAAGATTTATTCCCAGGTTCGGGACCACTACCGGGCCTCAATATTGGCAACCATAGAACAGCAGGGTCTCAACAGGAGCCGCATAAAGATACTGGAGGGACTCCTCAGGCTTCGCCAGGCAGCCAACCACCCTGCCCTTATCGGAGAGGATAGCGCAGGATCAGGCAAGCTGGACAATCTCATGACATTGATAAAAGAGGCCATTTCCGGTGGACATAAGGCCCTGGTCTTTTCCCAATTTACCAAAATGCTGAGCCTGATCCGTCGCTCCCTGGATGATGCCGGTATAATATATGAGTACCTTGATGGGAGGACGCCCCAGGCAAGACGTAAAGACAGAGTGCGCTGTTTTCAAGACAACCAAGACATAAAGCTCTTTCTTATCAGCCTTAAGGCCGGCGGCCTGGGGCTTAATCTCACAGCAGCAGATTATGTATTTATTGTAGATCCGTGGTGGAACCCGGCAGTTGAACTTCAGGCGGTCGATCGAACCCACCGCATCGGACAGGACAAAAAAGTATTTACCTATCGCTTCATTACAGCCGAAACAGTAGAAGAGAAGGTCCTTGCTTTGCAGGAGAAGAAGCGGGAACTGGTCAGCGCCATCCTGAGTGGTGGGCATGATATGCTACGGCAGCTGTCCAGGGAGGATCTGGATCTCCTGTTCTCGTAATCACACCGGCAGGCGGTTCAGAATTGAAAAAGGAGACAGCCTATCAACTCCGCCCGACTACCAATGAACACGTCTCTGAATAATAGTGACAGGCATTGCCCTTTCAGCAAAGAACTGTGCCATGGGATTTGTATCTATGCCAATATACTGGAAAATATTAGTTTAGGCCTAATTGCATTCGACACCAAAGAAAAAACCGTTGTTTTTCAGAACAAAACTGCCATTGACATGTTCGAAACAATTACTCCTAAAGATTACAAAGCACTCTGTGCCATTCTTCTTCCCGAAAAGATAGAAAATATTCACATAGAGAACATCCCGTCTCAAAAGACACTGAGGTATGGCGGCAGGCTCTTGGGTTATTCGGTTTATACCGAGTCTAACAGATATCTCTGGATATTCATAAGTGACATTACAGAGAAAGCAAGACTTGAATCAATCGCTGAAGCTGCAAATATGATGAATAATATAGGATATATTTTTTTCGGAATAAGACACGAAATCGGCAATCCTCTTAATTCCCTGAAAATGGCCCTGAGTGTTCTGCAAAAAAATATTAACAGGTATTCTTCAAAAGATATATTGGAATTTCTGGACCGTGCTCTGAAGGAGATATCCCGAATGGAATACCTTCTTAAATCCTTAAAAAGTTTCAATATGTTTGAAAGATTGCATATCTGTAATGTAGACCTGCCATCCTTTATGAAAAAATTTCTTCCTTTAGTGAAAAACGATTTTGAGAAAAGGAATATTAAGATCAAAACCATATTCTCTCCGGATGTAAAATATGCTCGTGTTGATCCCAGAACACTTCAGCAGGTAATGTTGAATATCATGATTAATGCTTATGATGCCCTTAACGATTCTGAAAGACCGAAAATTGTCATAACGATAAAAAAAAGGGGTGGTCTGATATGGATAAACATTATGGACAACGGATGTGGTATGACTTGGGAGCAACAAAGAAATCTCTTCAGGCCTTTTTATACTTCTAAGTCGCAAGGTACAGGCCTTGGGCTAACACTCACAAAAAAAATGTTGGCTCAAATGAATGGAAATATATCGATCAGCAGTATAAAAAACAAAGGCACTACCGTAACAATATCTATTCCGGAAGGTCAGGATAATAGTAGCGAAACCGCCTGATTTTCCAAAGACAACCATATCTGTAAAGGAAACCCCGGTATGAAAAATGTCTTGATAGTAGACGACGAAAAAGTTTTCCTGCTCAGTCTTTCAGACGGTCTCAAGTCATATTCTGATGAATTCAATGTCTTGATAGCTTTCGATGGAAAGGAAGCTGTCAAAATCTTGAATTCCACCAAAATTGAC
>JAUXDR010000133.1 GCA_030618205.1 Deltaproteobacteria bacterium
AGTGCGCCCGCCCTCGGCATTATTTAGAACCTTGGGATCACCTCCCTCCATGATGGCCACACAGGAGTTGGTGGTCCCCAAGTCTATGCCTATTACTTTACTCATGTTGAAAATCCTCCATGTAAAAAAGCTTCAATATAAAAAGTTAGATCGAGTTGTAGTTTTACTGCTCCTAAAACTAAGCACTAGTTTCTTCTTGTCCACTCCCCTCTGTTGCATTTTTTGATACTACTACAAGAGCAGGTCTCAAGATTCTTTCATGAAGCGAATAACCTTTTAAGAGCTCTTTTATCACTGTATTTTCTTCCACTCCCTCATGCTCTTGCACAGTAAGGGCCTCATGCAGATTCGGATCAAATTTTTGCCCTTCTGCAGTAAAAACCTTGAGACCGAAACGCTCCAAGGTCTTTAAATATCCGGACATGGTCAGCTCAAGCCCCTCTGTCAACTTATCAAAGTCCCTTGAATCCTTGGCTGAGGTCACGGCCCGTTCTAAGTTGTCAAGAAAGGGCAGCAGTTCTCTGGCAAAGGATTCCAAGGCATATTTCATATATTCCGACTTTTCCCGCTCTATCCTCTTCTTAAAATTTTCCAGATCGGCAGCCAGTCGCAGCACCTTTTCCTGACATTGCTCGAGTTCTGCTTCTCTGTCTGCCAGCTTCCGGGCCGGATCAATCTCATCACCGCCTGCGCTCTCGATCTCTTCCTCTCCAGTTGTCTGCTTTTCTTCCATATCTTTGTTGTCCATGTTTCACGATTCCTTAAACTTTTCGCCTAAAACCTGGGCGGTATATTCAACCAGGGACACTGCACGGGCATAGTTCATGCGAATAGGACCAACAATACCCAGGCTCCCCAGGGGACTGCCACTTCCAGCATAAGGAGCCAGTACCATGCCGCAGCCCGGCACCTCATTTCCAAGCCCTTCAGATCCGATATATATTTGCACTCCTCTTGAGTCCAGGCACCTGTCCAAAAGGGTCAAAAGGGCCTTCTTCTCTTCAAATGTCTGAAGAATTGCCCTGATACGGGAGACATTCGAAAACTCCGGTTTATCAAGGAGATTGAGTCTGCCTTCGATAAAGACCTCTCCCTGCTCAGTTGACGCTTTCATCTGATCAAGGAAGTCCTCTAAAAGGACGTCAAAGATTCTCTTTTCTTCTTTTAGTTCCTCTACAATCACAGACCTGAGTTCTTCCAGGCACATGTGGCCAAGCTTGTTGCTGAGATACTGGGAAATTTGCTCCAGCTTCTCCTCCTGGATGTCATAATCGATCTGCACAAGTCGATTTTGCACCATACCGGTGTCAGATACACTGATGACCAGTATCAGGCCCGGCCGGATTCGCAGGAATTCAAGGTGTATCAAGCGGTCACAGATAAGCCGGGGAGCACTTACTACTGCTGCGTGCCCTGAAAAAGATGCCAGTAGTTGAACAGCACGCTTCAGGGTTTCTACCAAACCAACAGACCTGAACATCAAACCCTTTTCTATGGCTACCTGGTCACCCCAAGACAAATCTTCTTTATCCAAAAGGAAGTCCACATAATAACGCAGACCTGTCTCAGTTGGAAGGCGCCCTGCTGATGAATGGGGCTGGAATAGCAGGCCAATATCTTCAAGGTCAGCCATGGCATTACGGATAGTAGCAGGACTCAATCCAAGCCCGGCTTTCTCGGCAACAGTCCTGGACCCTACCGGTTCTGCGTCATTTATATAAGCATGAATGACGGTCTTCAGTATCTTGCGGCTTCGTTCAGATAGGTCAATGTGCTTTGTATCCATAGGTGACTTTTTTCACAAGCCTTGTTAGCACTTAATAATACCTTGGGGTGCTGAAAGACACTAATTCTGACCAAAGGCTGTGTCAACCGGAGAAGTACAAGAGGCTCCCATTAGGCTACTATTGAAAACAAGAGTTGAATCATCCTTTGGTTTAGTGTAAAGAACTCCGGTCTGAAATACCTTGTGTACAGATGCCCGTGGAGCTGCTTGAATTATGCCGGTATATCTACTATCAGGAGACCTGGTCTTTCCGCCCCCCAGACTTGCCAGAGAAGACGGACTCTTGGCTGTTGGCGGGGACCTGAGCATCCCGAGGTTAATTCTCGCATACAGTCAAGGGATATTCCCCTGGTACAACCCAGGGGAACCAATATTTTGGTGGTCCCCGGATCCGAGGTTGATTCTGGAGCCCTCAGACCTCCACGTATCCAGACGTCTTGAACGAATCATTCGGCAAGGACGCTTTCAAGTCACTTTGGACCACGCCTTTAAGGAGGTTATAAGGGCCTGCTCAGAGATCAGAATGAAAAAGGGCGAGGGAACCTGGCTTACACCGGAAATGATTGAGGCATACACTGAACTTCACTATCTGGGAAAGACCCATTCCATAGAGACCTGGCAAGGGGATCGACTCGTTGGTGGACTCTATGGGATAGCAATGGGCAGGGTATTTTTTGGTGAATCAATGTTCACCAAAGTTTCAGATGCCTCAAAAGCAGCATTTGTGACCCTTGTACGCCAACTATCTGACTGGGGTTTTGCCATGATTGATTGCCAGGTTACTACTTTTCACCTCTTGAGCCTTGGCGCAAAGGAAATACCAAGGTCTTTTTTCCTGGAAAGACTTAAAAAGCTGACTGACCTCCCAAGTAAGGCTCCAGTTGGCAAATGGAGCTAGTGTCTGCCCGAAAAGGTCACTCAAATACTAATGCTCACTCCCACTGAGGCGAAGAAGAACCTATCACCAAGTGCATTGTATAGCTTCGCGCCATTCTCAAGCCCGGTACAGTGGGCAGCTCCCAGCCTTTTAATACCGAACTCCTCAAGGCTGGATAACGTAAAGCCGAACTGGGCAGGATCTGCAAGGCCCAGATGGGTACCACCCATCACAGTGTGGATTGGCCGGCCGGGGAGATTCTTCTGTATGTGCTTCAGAATATTGATGATCCCTGCATGGGCACAGCCGAGTATTACAAAAAGGCCTTTCACCGTGTCTATCACTACAGAGAGATCATCTTTCAAAAAATCCTGAACCCAACCGGCCTCCGGGTCTCTTAATTGCATATTCTGATCAGGGGGTTCAAAATCAGTTATCCTGGGAACCATACCAGTCAGGTATACACCAGGATAGATCTCCCTAAACTCTTCCACATCGACAAACCGGGCTCCGATAGCCTTAAGATACTCCTTTTTATATCGAAGACCTATCTCCCTCAAGACATCTCCCTTCTTCCAGTATCGAACAAGAAAAATGTCAGGATGGGCATAGACCGGCCTAGGCCCTGAAAGTCCCAGCACTGCCGGAAGCCCGGATGTATGATCATAGTGCCCATGGCTCAAAACTATAACATCAATTGACCTCAGGTCTTTTCTCAGAATCAGGCTGTTAGACAACACACCAAGACCCTGGCCTGTGTCAAACAACATGCTATACCCTTCAGTCTCAACATAGCAAGACCAGCCATGCTCCCCGATCAATCCGGATGGACCGAAGACACTATTTTCGCATATTACAGTTAGTTTCAACTGTGAAACCATGAAAGTACCTCCTGTAACCAATAAAGTTATTTAGCTTTTATCTTTCTTCTTTTTGGCTTTTTTGCTTTTTGTTTCTTCTTTTTGGGTCTGTCCGGTGCTATCAATTCCAATTTTTCGCCATAATTTTTAACAACGTCTTTTCGTATTTCTTCACGTTCCGCAGGACCAATACCATAACCGGATATTGTATAATCCCAATCTCTCTTCCGAATTAAATCACGTTCTAATTTTCCGGCACATTCTGCACAAAGCCCTAAATCATTAAGAGGTTGAAAAATGTCACATCCCTGGCACTCCTCCTCATAAAAGCCAAAGTCATTTAACTCATCGTATTCATCGGCAAACAGATCATCCACTTCAAAACCGAGAGTCGCTTGTGTAAGCTGACTTTGCCCTAATTCAGTTAAAAATACCTCATCCATCAAACGCTCACCGCACGTGGGACAAATTATCTTCTTTTCAAAACACGGTCTATCGGAGTTATC
>JAUXDR010000011.1 GCA_030618205.1 Deltaproteobacteria bacterium
ATCCTTTTTTGTTATTGATTGAAGAGACTCAACTACCTGCTTAAGGTCTGTTGTGATCTGCTTTTTCTTACGTATCCTGCTCACAGGCCATTTGGGGGTTGAATTCAGCTTTTCAATTGAGCCTTTTACCTGAGATGCTGTAACACCAGGGACAAATACCAGATATTTTACTATTTCCGGAATTCCAAAAGAAGTCTTTGGCCCTATGAGTTCTACTGAGCTTATAGTGATTCCTTGAGGCATCTCTTTACTCAGTAAATTCTTTAGACGGTCCGGCTTCATATGCCCTGTCAGTGTAACGGCGAATTGTTCTGCCAGGCTCTCAGTGCCCAGGGGTATGGGCTGTCCAAAAGAAAAGCGGGGTTTGGGATGAAAGCCCTGAGAATAAGCAACCGGGATATGCGCCCTCCTTGCTGCCCGATGAAAAGCATGGACCAGTTCGAGATGTCCCAGAAATCGTGCCTTTCCCAGCTTGCTAAAGACCAAGTGATAATTGATTTGGTGATTTGGTGATTTGGTGATTGGGTGATTTAGTGATTTAGTGAAGGATGAAATGTGAACTTTTTCCTTCTCGTAGACTACGGGGCGGATCTGCTTGAAATCACACACTTCGCAGGTCTGGCATTCACCATGTCTGCAGTCCGGTGTGTAAATCTCTTTCCTGGCCTTCTCTCTTTCATCCAGCAGATACTCATAGCTCACACCGGTCAAGATGTGACCCCAGGGAAGAGGTGCCTTTGTATCAATTGCTTCTATATATTTTTCAAGCTCGATATTCTCTTCAAGGGCAGCTTTTTTATACAGGTCAGGCATTAGATAGTCATTCCAGGCATCAAGGCGTGCCCCCATTTTCCATGCCCTGTAAAGGACTCCTGTTAGCCTGCGGTCCCCCCTGGAAAAAACACCTTCCAGAAAGCTCTGAAGCGGGTCATGCCATTTATAATGAAGGTCCCGGCCCTTCAGATTGGATTTCAGCAGTTCATGGCGGTCTCTGGATTCCCGGACATTTAGTTGGCGTTCCCACTGAAAGGGGGTGTGGGGTTTTGGCACAAAGGTGCCTACACTGACAGTAACTTTTTTGCCCCTTTTCCTGCTACTTGCAAGGACCCGCTTTGCGAGTTCGGCGATTTCCAGAACATCGGCCATGGTCTCTGTCGGAAGACCTGTCATGAAGTAAAGTTTTATGTTGCTCCATCCAAGATTATAGGCCTGAGCAGCCGTATCAATGAGATCATGCTCTGTAATTCCCTTGTTTATTACTCTTCGCAGTCTCTCGCTCCCTGCTTCCGGAGCCAGGGTAAACCCGGTTTTCCTCACCCTTTGTATCTGTTTCATGATTTCCGGATTAAGGGTTCCTACTCGGAGAGAAGGGAGAGAGACCGCAACATTCTCCGCCATATAGCGATCCATCAAGGTACTTAACAGGGGCAAAAGACATCCGTAGTCACCCGTACTCAGGGAAAGCAGTGAGAGTTCCTCCCATCCGGATGTAGCCAAGGCCTGTTCCAGCAGGGAGAGAATTTTTTGAGGGGAGCGTTCACGTACGGGTCTATAGGTAATTCCTGCCTGACAAAACCTGCAACCACGGGTACAGCCCCTTGCTATCTCGATTCCCATACGATCATGGACTATCTGGGTATACGGTACGAGAGGGCGAGAGGGGAAAGAGGCCTTTTCGAGATCAGATACTATCCTGCGCTTTATAAGACCTGCTTCGGGCCTTCTGGGCTCAAGGGCGGCAAAGGAGCCGTCCGCTTGATATTTTGGTCTGTAAAATTCCGGTACATAGACGCCGTCTATACGGGAAAGGGCGACAAGAATCTCGTTTTTGTCGTTCCCTGTTTCTCGCCAATCCTTTATAATGTCTGCGATTTCAGGCAGGGCATCCTCTCCGTCTCCTACCAGGATAGCATCAAACAAATCAGCAACAGGTTCAGGATTAACCGAGCAACTTCCTCCCCCAAGGATTATGGGCCACTTCGGGTCGATTCTTTTCTCTGCTAGGATAGGTATATTTGCAAGGTCCAGGATGGTCAGGATATTGGTATAGCAGAGTTCGTATGGGAGGGTTATGGCCAGGACATCAAAGTCGCTTAATGGACGTTGGCTCTCAAGACCCCAGAAAGGCACTTTTTCAGATCTCAGGAGTTTTTCAAGATCAATATCAGGACAGTACGCCCTGTCTGCCAATGCCCAAGGTATTTCGTTAATTATGTGATACAGGATATGAAGTCCAAGATGAGACATCCCAATTTCATAGAGATCAGGAAAGATAAGAGCGATTCGGAGACTTGCTTCGCTCCAGTCCTTATGGCAGGCGTTAATTTCATTGCCAAGATAACGGCTTGGTCTTCTTATCAGAGGTAGGATATCTGTTGGTTTCATGGCCGGCCCAAGTTAATCCGATCACACTTTATGAGCAAGTGCGGTTTATTTTCTTCTGTGACCTTGGTTGCTAACATAGCTGTTAAGCTGTTAAGCTGTTAAGTCGAACAGCTCAACAGCTAAAAGTGCGCCCGAAAGGGGCTAATTTAATAGTATAGGAATTTCCATTTTTGGACACGGATGGACACAGATGGACACAGATTTTTAAATTAAAGAACAATAATATTATCTGTGTATATCTGTGAAAATCTGTGTCCAAAATTTTCCAAGTCCGCCCGAAGGGCGCTAAGTTCGAGGCAGGGAAAGGGTATAATCCTATGGGCAAGACTATAAACGTAGGTCTGCTGGGTTTTGGGACTGTTGGGAGTGGTACGGCCAGGATCCTGCTGGAACAATCAGGACTTTTAGAGCAACGCACTGGTACAAGAATAAAGCTTGCGCGGATCTGTGACCTGGACATTACTACTTCCAGGGGTTTTCCAGTACCCTCTGAGATCCTCACTGATGACGTGAGGTCCCTTCTTGATGACCCGGAGCTAGACATATTTGTTGAGCTAATAGGCGGTCTTGAGCCGGCCAGGACCTTTGTGCTTGAGGCTATTCAAAAAGGAAAGCATGTTATCACGGCAAACAAGGCCCTGCTTGCAGCTCACGGCCATGAAATTTTTGCAGCAGCAGCAAGCCATGGCGTTGAGCTGGGATTTGAGGCCAGTGTGGGCGGCGGAATACCTGTTGTTAAGGCAGTAAAAGAGGGCCTTGTGGCAAACCGTCTTCACACGGTCATGGGCATAATGAATGGTACTGCCAACTATATCCTCACGAGGATGACCGAGGAGGGCATGGCCTTTCAAGATGTGCTGGCCGATGCGCAGCGCCTCGGCTATGCTGAGGCGGACCCTGCCTATGATGTTGAGGGTATTGATACAGCCCATAAGCTTGTCATCATGGCCATGCTGGCTTTTGGTACCCCGGTTGAGCTTTCAGATATCTATATCGAGGGCATATCCAAGCTCTCGCCACTGGATATTTCCTTTGCAAAGGAGTTTGGATACAGGATCAAGCTTCTCGCCATTGCAAGAAACGGCAGTGATGGGCTTGAACTGAGAGTCCACCCGACCATGATCCCGTCAGAGCACCTTTTGGCACAGGTTGGGGGGGTCTACAATGCCTTTTACTTCATTGGCGACTCGGTAGGAAAGGTGTTGCTATACGGCCTGGGAGCCGGGCAGATGCCCACAGGCAGCGCGGTGGTGGCTGATGTAGTGGATGTGGCCAGGAATCTGGCCGGGGGAGCTGTTGGAAGAGTAGCATCCTTAGGACTTCCATATGATCTGCTTAAGCCTCTGAGAAAAAGCCCGATGGATTCTTTGAAAGGATGTTATTATTTTCGGTTTTCGGTTGTGGATAGGCCGAAGGTCCTTGCCCGGATATCCGGAATCCTGGGGGACATGGGTATCAGTATAGCCTCGGTTGTGCAGAAAGGACGAGGTAGAAAGTCATCGGTTTCTGTAGTGATGCTCACCCATGAGGCACATGAGGCCAAGGTGCGCGAAGCATTAAAGCAAATTGGCTCACTTGACGTAATTTCAGGTGAGACCATGGTCATCCGCATCGAAGATCTTAAAACCCTTGAGGAATTGAGGAATTTTATTTAAGAAGGAGTTCTGTTGTGACCGACGTCAACACAATAAATGTTACTGAATCTAATGATCAGGCTCAAGACATACCCAAAATGGAACTTCCGGCTTCCAAGTATGTGATACTGATTGGAGACGGTATGGCTGATTTACCAATCGACGATCTGGGGGGCAAGACTGTTTTAGAAAAGGCAAGGACTCCTGCCATGGACCACTTGGCCAAGCTGGGGGAGCTGGGCAGGGTGCTTACCATTCCAGACGGCTTCCCCCTGGGGAGCGATGTGGCAAATATGTCACTCATAGGATACTCACCTGAAAAGTTTTATACTGGCCGCGGACCTTTGGAGGCCGCTGCTATGGGTATCCAGATGAATCCCGAGGACGTGGCATTCAGGTGCAATCTGGTTACCCTGAGATTCAGAGAGGGCCGTGTCTACATGGAAGACTACAGCGCCGGCCACATAAGCACTGAGGAAGCTCACATGCTCATAGAGGACTTAGCACCATTAGTGTCCAGTCGTTCTTTTGGGCTTTTTGCAGGTGTAAGTTACCGCCATCTGTTACTTTGGCGCGGTGGTCCCGAGGGTATTTCCACTGTACCACCTCATGATTTCACTGGAATGGATGTTACTGAAGCCTGGCATATCTACGAGGAGGAGCCACTTCTATATGAACTTCTTACCAAGGCCATTACATTTTTCCATCGTCACGCTGTCAACGAGAAGAGGCGGGCCGAGGGAAAACTGCCGGCAAACGCACTATGGCCATGGGGCCAGGGCCGAAGGCCGCTATTTGCCACGTTTTCCCAGCTCTATGACATAGATAGCGCGGTTGTAGCTGCAGTTGACCTCATAAGGGGTCTGGGTGTCTGGGCGGGTATGGAGGTTATTAATGTGCCCGGGGCTACTGGCTATCTGGACACAAACTACAGGGGAAAGGCAGATGCAGCTCTGAAGGCCTTAAAGGAAAAGACCCTCGTGCTTGTGCATGTTGAGGCCCCTGACGAGGCAGGTCACATGGGTGATCTTCGCGAAAAAATCCGGGCCATAGAACGCTTTGATAAAGAGGTGGTGGGACCTGTTATGGATGGTCTGAGGGATATGGGTGGATCTTACAGGATACTGGTTGCCCCGGATCACTATACGCCAGTGAGCCTTAAAACTCATGGTCCGGGACCGGTACCATATGTTATTTATGACAGTTTGAGCCCGAAAGATAATTCAGATGCCACCTTTAGCGAGCCTGCGGCCGAGCAAAGCCCTATAATGATCAAAGAGGGCCACAAATTGATGCAGAGGTTCATAGGCGTGACGCCTAGAGAAGTGGAACTCAATCCGAAAAAGAAGGCAAGTGAACAAAGAATCGCCCGGCCCAATTGAACTCAAGGAACCAATACACCGCCTCTCCTATAGGGTGATTTACGGTGATACTGATACCGGCGGTGTAGTGTACTATGGGAATTATATGAGAATCTTTGAGATGGGGCGTACTGAGTTTTTGCGGTCCATACTCAAGATATCTTATCGCGACCTTGAGCATGAAGGGCTTATACTCCCTGTGAGCGAGGCCTACTGCCGTTACAAGGCCCCAGCCCATTATGACGACCTGCTTGAGATATCAACTTCACTGGAAAATCTTTCTAAGTTCTCCATTCGTTTTCATTATCTAATACATCGACTTGATGACCAGCGCTTGCTGGTTAGGGGCTATACCGTTCACGCAGCAACTGATAGATCCGGCCGTCTTACCTGTCTTCCCAAGGATTTCCAGACAGTTCTTGGCGGCATTTGTAGCAACCCTTCACGGGTTCAAGGGTTCAGAGGTTCGGGGTTTACCGAAAAACCCTGAACGGTGAACCTTGAACCTGTGAATCCCTATTGACAGACTGCCCTGCCTTGTTAATATGACCGTCCAACAAAGTGGTGGTTTCCATGACTTTGCGGTCGGATTTTTGGAGAGGGGAATCCTTGATCCTTCATGCATCATCTCCTTTAGGTATATTGAGTTAAAGGGCGTATGGCGTGAGTTCATATATTCCTGAAGACGTCCTTAGAAACGTACTTGAAGCTGCAAATATCCGGCAGGTCGTCGGAGAATATGTGCCGTTGAAAAAGAGCGGCCGAAACTGGATCGGCCTCTGTCCCTTCCATCCGGATAAAGATCCCTCCTTTTCAGTTAGCGAAGAAAAACAGATTTTTCACTGTTTCGGGTGTGGCGAAGGCGGAGACGTCTTCAAATTCCTCATGAAGATGCAGGGCATGAGCTTTGTGGAAGCAGTAAAGGCCCTGGCCAACCGTTGCGGCATAATCATTCCTGAAAGACCGAGATCATCCCGAGATCAAAAGCGTCATATGGAGACGGAAGAATTAGTCAGTCTCAATCTGGCGGCAGTTGGATTTTATCACCAAAATCTCCTTCATTCATCCGGGGGCGGTGATGCACGGGCATATCTTGAAAGACGTGGCCTGAAATCAGATATCATTTCCGGGTTTCGGCTGGGCTGGGCCAATGACCTGTGGGATGGTCTTATAAATCATTTAAAGACTGAAGGGTTGTCACTCGACAAGGCAGAAAAGGCGGGTCTGCTTGTCTCCAAGGAGAGCGGGAAGGGATACTATGACCGTTTTCGCGGGAGGATTATCTTTCCTATCCTTGACAGGTCCGGGAAGGTAGTGGCTTTGGGCGGTCGTATCCTGAAAGATGGCCATCCCAAGTACCTGAATTCTCCCGAAACTCCTGTCTATAACAAAAGCAGGGTCCTTTACGGTCTGTCTCAAAACAAAGGGGCAATCAGACGGGCCGGCAGAGGCTATGTAGTTGAAGGATACATGGATCTCTTGGCCTTGGCTCAGTCCGATATAGACCAGGTTGTTGCAACACTCGGTACGGCCTTGACTGAAGACCATGTCAAGCAATTAAAGGGGCTTTGTAAGGACTGGATTCTGGTTTTTGACGGCGACGCTGCAGGGATCAAGGCTGCCCTCAGGGCGCTTCCGTTTTTTTACAAACTGAATCTCAGGGTCAGGGTGCTTAATCTTCCTGCTGAAGATGACCCGGATAGCTTTGTCAGGCGTGAGGGCAAGGAGGCCTGGGAGGCCCTGGTAGATACAGCCGGTTCCGGTCTTGATTTTGCTATTCAGCAAGGCCTGGCATCCTATGGAAAAGATCCGGAAGGTAGGTTCAGAACAACAGAAGATGTGCTGTCGATTCTTCAACCTGTCAGTGATCCGGTCAGAAAATCGCTTTTGGTAGGGCATGTGGCTCAGAAATTGGGTGTGAGAGAGGAAAGCCTCTGGGAACGTCTGAATGCCGGCAATTCCAGTACTATCGTTCCACATATTAGAAAGCGTTATGAACTGTCTGCTGAGGTCAAAATCCGTAAGGGTCCTGAAAATAGGGCGGAGGCCAAGCTGATAGGTTTCCTGCTCGGGCATCCCCAGTATATGAAGACTTTTTTGGACGCCGGTCTGGATCTGTGGCTTGAGGTCCCGTCTTTGAGGGGTCTTTGGATGGCAATGTCGCATCTCTACAGCATGTCAGGGAATCTCAATCTTTCTGACCTGTATGATCAGCTTGAGCCTGTGCCTGAATTAAAGGCCTTGGCCATGCGTCTTTCTGCTGATTTTTCCCCATTTGAGGATATAGAAGAAGAGATGCTTTCAGGCCTGAAAAAATACTGTGAGGATCGTCGTAATAAGGTCTTGAGATGGAATGTTTTGGAACAGATCAAAACCCCTGCAGAGGTGGTGGATGATGAAGATCTCTTGAAGCGGTTACTACAGCTCAGGTGAGTATCTTCAGGAACTGCAGGCCATAAAGTCCAATTTGATGCCACCTTTGGGAAAAAGGAGGAATTGATGAGGGAAGACGAGAGCTGTATTTTGCACTACTTGATGGAGGATCAGCCAACCAGTTGGGAGGAAAATATCAAGAAACCTATTTCTCAAAGGACAAAAAAAGCCGGCCGGACATGTCGTGGAAAGCATGAGAGAGAGCAAAGCCTATATAGAGATATTGATCAAGAAGACAAGGGCGGGCGTAAGTCGGATAGCGGATCTACACTAGGATTATTGAAAGAGGATGAGGTAGAACTTGTTGAGGTTGTAGTTGAAGAGAAATCAAGTGCTGATGTAAAGGACGTATATCTGGACGAAGGAAAGGGCAGGGGTATTGATCCGGTAAGAATCTACCTCAAGGAGATGGGAGACAGGGTTTTCAGCAGGACAGAGGAAATCGCCATAGCAAAGGCTATGGAGAAAGGAGAGCAAGCTTTTGTAGAGGCCTCATTATCTATTCCCGATGTAGTTGATGCCTTTCTCAAGCAAGCGTGGGGCATTGTGAAGAATGCTGGTTATGTGGCTGAAAAAAATTCAGGTGTAAATCACATTAAAGCTAAAAGGCCGGCCAATTCAGGAGGTGGAAAAGCCCGTCTCAGAGATATTCTGGATGAGATTCAGATACTTCAGGAGAAAAATTGTGGGCTTCTAAGGTACATAAAGCCCGGTCTGGATAATGATGCCTTGAACGCGATTAAACAGACGCTCATGGAAAACCGGTATTCCATGATGAAAACCTTTGGAAAGGCGCGAATTGAAAAATGTTTTCAAGATCTGCTATGCCAGGCATTCAATCAGAAAAAACGGAAATTAAGCAATATTTCAGAAGGAGAATCTCTGGCGAAATCCGGGCTGAATGGTAGAGAGCTGGAACACGTTATTTCCCGGTTCAACAAAGGAGTTGAACTTGCCAGAGATGCCAAAAAGTATCTTGTTTGGGCCAATCTCCGTCTTGTTGTCAGCATTGCCAAGAAGTACTTCCATCAGGGCCTGCATCTTTCTGATCTTATACAAGAGGGCAACATAGGTCTCATGAAGGCCGTTGATAAGTTTGAGTATAAAAGAGGTTACAAATTCAGCACCTATGCAACCTGGTGGATTCGTCAGGCAATCACCAGGGCTATTGCCGATCAGTCCAGGACAATTCGCATACCTGTCCATATGGTGGAGACCATGAACAAGGTTGTTTGGGCCACAAGAGCCCTGATACAGGAGACAGGGAAAGAGCCTGCGCCGGAGGAGGTTGCTGAGCACCTGGGATTGCCCAGGGACAAGGTGTCCCAGATCTTAAAGATGGCCAAAGATCCCATATCTTTAGAGACTCCCCTGGGCGATGGAGAACAAAGCCACTTAGTGGATTTTATCGAGGATAAAGAGGCCAAGCCTCCGGATGATGCCACAATAAATATAAATCTGGTCGAACAAACCAGGATTGCTCTTGGCACCTTGACACCAAGAGAAGAGAAAATACTTCGAATGCGTTTTGGGATCGGCGAACAATCAGATCATACCCTTGAAGAAGTTGGCAAGGATTTTTTTGTTACCAGAGAGCGTATACGTCAGATAGAGGCGAAGGCACTGAGGAAGTTGAGACATCCCAACAGGAGCCGGGGATTGAGGAGCTTTGTAAAGAGTTAATTTTTTTGTGGGGAGGGACCTGGTTACTCCTTGATATAATTGTAAATATTTAGATAATGATCTGCGGGATGGTTCCAGGAATAGTCATATCGCATCCCATTAATCATCAGTTCCCGAAAATATTCGGGATAGGTATACCAAAGGCCTATGGCCCGTTTCAGTGCGGATTCCAGCCCTTCATTATCAAAATTATTAAATACATAGCCATTACGTTCATGATATGGTTTTTGGGCGTAATCCGCGTCAAAGACTGTGTCTGCCAATCCACCGGTATTTCGAACAATAGGAACTGTTCCATATTTCATGGCGATCATCTGTGTCAGGCCGCACGGTTCAAATGCGCTTGGTATGAGAATCATGTCGGCACCTGCATAAATCAGATGGGCCAATTCCTCATTATATGAGATTTCAAGGTGGCAGTCCGGGTTATCATTCAAATAGTGCTTTAGCCACAAAAAATCATTATTGGTAGCCGCATCGGGACTCGACCCTAACAGGACAAACTGGCAGCCGTTTGCCAAAGAATAAAAAATACCATGCCGTATTAAATCAACGCCTTTTTGATGATCTAATCGACCTATCACAGAGATAATCGGTTTGGAATCGTGTCTGAGCCATAGTCTATTACGGAGGGCCTCTTTATTTTTGTACTTATCATCAATGGTATCAATTGAATACCGACACGACACATATGGATCGATTTCAGGGTTCCATACATTGTAATCAATACCATTCAAAACTCCTCCAAATTTAATACTGTGCACATGAAGGGCGTGCTGGAGCCCAAAGCCAAGATCTGAATTTTTTATCTCCCGGGCATATCGGGGAGAAACAGTTGTTACAAAATTAGAATAGACAATTCCTCCCTTCATGAAATTGATAGCACTGTGGTTAAAGTTATCCTGAAGCCGGTCCTGAGTCATATAATCTGCAGGATTAAGGCCGACCTGTCGAAGCGTATGTTCCCCCACGACACCCTGATGTTTAAGATTATGCAAGGTATAGCAAACCCTGGGGTGGGTCATTCCCAGATATTTATACATATCACATAGAAGTACCGGCACAAGTCCGGTCTGCCAATCATGGCAATGGATAATTTCAGGATGCTTATTCGTCTTCAGCATAAACTCCAATGCTGCTCGGCAAAAAAAGGCAAAACGTTCAGGGTCATCATGATGTCCGTAAAATACGCCCCGATTGAAAAAATTCTTAAAAGAGTGGGATTCAATAAAGAAGCATTTTAGCCCATCCACAAAACCAAAGTATACATCGCAATGAAAATGTTGGTCATGGTAAGGGACCCAGAGATCACCGTAAATTTTATGAAGACCGGAAATTCGATCGTACCGCATACAATCGTATTTAGGGAGGATAATCTCTACAGCATTCCCCCGTATTGCGAGCTCATAGGAAAGACCCTGAACAACGTCGCCCAAACCCCCGACTTTCGCAACCGGAGCGCACTCTGGAGTAATCATCACGACATACATGCCATTAGTACCTTAGTTCGTAACTATTCAGGTTGAAGGCTGAAGGCTGAAGGATTTCAAGCATTTCGCAACGATCGAACAGAGATGAATCCTCTAAACTAATACTGCAAATCTCGTCAGCCAACTCAAATGCCCACAGTTTTGTGTTATCACGCATGATTTGTCCCTATTAGCCTTCTACCTTCAGCCTATTCACCTGAATAGTTATGGCTCTTTTAGCATAATCAAGGTGTCATGCACCGCCTTGATTAACGCCTGGTACCGCGTGTGTTCAAGCCAGGCGAGCTGATCTGCCGAC
>JAUXDR010000035.1 GCA_030618205.1 Deltaproteobacteria bacterium
TTATCCCAGGTCAGCCCCTGTTCCTGCATCCACTGCCGGCTGGCGAGACCGGCTGCCGCAAGATTTCTCTTGCCCCCGATGAGATCGTCAAGCGCGCCTGAGAGTGCATCCACATCTCCCTGAGGCACCAGCCACCCGGTTTGATCATGTTGTATCAGCTCGCGTGTTCCTTCGATATCAGTAGCCAATACGGGCAAGGCAGCCGCCATGGCCTCAAGGACTACGTTTGGCCTGCCTTCTCGATAGCTGGGGAGAATAAGGATATGGTGATCATTCATGAGCTGTGGGATTCCGTCAGGCGATATGCTTCTAAGAAAACGGATTTTTTTGTAAATTTCAAGGTCTGTTGCAAGTGATTTAAGATAATCCTTTTCGGGACCATCCCCAACCACAGTCAGTGTCCATGAAGCCTGGGAATTTATCCCGGCCAGGGCCTTCAGAAGCACGTCCAACCCTTTTAGGGGAATTAAGCTTCCGATGAAAAGCAGTTTAAATGGAGATGGGGCCAAGTGGTCGCGTCCAGTCGCCAAGGCATAGAAAGCGTCGTCTACGCCATTTGGAACAAATCTGATCTTGTCCGCCAGGCCATGATGTTGTCGCCCGAGATCAGTCGCTATTGCCTGGCTTACGCCCACTATAAATCTCGATTTCTGAATGGCCTTTTTATGCAGTAAATTAAAAATCCGGGATTTTTTGGCATGATTAACATCCGACCCTCTCAAGGTAGTGATAACGGGCTTTTGGTGAATTGGCTGTGTCAGCACGGCCATGGCCCCACAGACAGACCAGTGGGCATGTATAATATCATGTTGCCTGGCTAGTTGGATAAGGGACAGGCCCATACCGGCTAGAAAAGGCGGAAGCAGGCAGTAAAGCCAGGGCTGTCCGGCCAGTGCTGCGGGTATTCCCCCGGGCTGCTGAGCCAGGCGTTGACAGGACCATGGCGCATAACGGAAACGGCGAACCATATAGTTACTTGGCCAGTTTGCGGGTCGACTACTTGAAGGGGTAAGCACTGTGCATACAAGGCCCTGTCTGATTTCCGCCAGGGCAAGCTTGTGTATGAACGGGCCTGAAATATTACTAGGGTTGGAGGGAAATGACGTTGTAAGGTGAAGTACATGTAATGGCATTATCGAAGATTTCGATTGTAGTCCATATCAAACCACATAGCGAAGAAAAGGGACTGGAGCCCTGATATATAGAGAAATGCGGCAAAGAGAGCACTGGTTTCACTTACAGGGCCGTCCAGAATACGATAGAATAGAAGATAGAGCCCAAAAAAGAAGCCGCCTGGCGTAAGAGTCAGTCCCAAAAGGTAGAAGAAGACCAATGGATGGAAGTCCGCAATAACATATTTGGTGAACAGACGCCTGAAGAATCCCTTATTGAGAAGCCATGGGATGGTAAACAAAACCTTCCTGAGCCGTATACCTGATTGTTCACCCACGTTATAGACTGGACGAATAGGCACGTCGCGCACACGCAAGTTGATCTCATTCAGGCGAATCAGGATATCATTCGGCATGCCGTAGCTTTTGTAAATGCGGTCAAGATCCAAAAAACCCAGGGCCTTCAACGATATGGCCGTGTATCCTGTCTGTGAATCTGCTATGTGCCAGTATCCTGAAGCAATTTTTGTAAGCAGCGAAAGGAATGAGTTGCCCAAGTAACGGTGTTTAGGTATGATTTTCCATGCCTCGCCGTGAAAGAGACGGTTGCCCTTGGTGTAATCCGTTTCGCCTGTTGCAACCGGCCCTACGATATTGGGAAGATCCACAGGGTCCATCTGGGCGTCGCCTGCCATTACTGCGGTGACATCTATATTGTGATCCCTGGCCCACTTGTAACCGGTCACAATGGCAGCTCCAACGCCTTCATTTCGCTTATGACACAGTAATACAACCCTGCCTTCCGGCTTAATATACTGGCGAGCCACATCAACGGTTCTATCCTGACTGCAGTCGTCCACAACTATAATATGGTCCACAAGGTCCGGCATGGTCTCAATGACCTGACTGAGCAAATGCTCTTCGTTGTATGCCGGGACAACTACAGCTACTAATTTTTCCTTAAACATATATTAAATCCTGCTGGACATGTTAAGGTTACTTCCTGTCACCCAGCACCTCCCATAATTGATGTGATGGGGAATTCGTGACCACAGGTCTGAAGTACTTTGGATTAAAAGTGTGCCTTAAGAACAATTTATTGAAAACCGACTCGGAAATCTGCGAATCCATTATAGCCCCAAATTTGCCAGGGACCAGCATTTCAAACTGTGATCCGCGATCCCGTTTATAATGTCTGGTTTGCAGCCCTTTTCCCGTACGCTCAACCAGTTGTGTGAGTCCTGTTATGCGTTTACCTGTGCGCAATTCTCCCTTTTCTATGTCTATATCCAATCCTTCGCTTCCTTTAATATGTCCGTTTTCCTCATGCACATCAAAAAAGGCCTTGTATATCGGGTGTATTCCCTCTCTCTTTTCCACGTCCCATGTACCAAGCCAATACCACCAGTAGTTGGTGATGGTGAGCCTCCAGTCAAGAAAGAGGTAAACTGGACGCACCTTTTCAGGATAGAAAAAGCAGAGCCACTGATCCACAGTCTGCAAATTTCCCACAGGCGCGAGTTTGGCTGAAGCCAGCAACTCTCTCGCTTTTTCAGGACCAACAGAAAGGACTTCTTTAATAAGACTCACACCTCGAGCAGGATCATCGCCCATTGCCCTGTAAACGTTTTCAATACCATCCATTCCGGAACTGACATAAAAGCGCATGAAGTTGGCTGCCAGGCGTTCGTCGTGCGTTGCAAGGGGGAGGCCATTGTAAAATGACCTGTGCCCGCCGTGAAGCGTACCATCACCCACGGTCCCCTTTCCGGCCCAGTAATTCAGAGGATATCCATGGTCCCACCACGCCCAGATTACTGCATCCTTGGGCGTTACTTTTGATGCCAGATCCATCCCGGCGATAAGGTGCGGAGGCTCCTTGGGCCAGAATGTCTTGGCCATGTCTTTGCTCAGGGCCGGCCAGACGATTAAAATAACTAAAATCGGTGCTAACAGGGAAAGCACGGCAAATCTGCGGCGCCAGTACCAGATCCAGGATATCACATATCCTATTCCCAGGGCTGTAACAGGGGCCAAAAAGATCAAAAAGCGTTTGGCGAAAAAAAATGACAACGCAGCCAGAATCAATGGCACTGATATAAACAGGCTCTCCTTGGGACGGCGATAGAACAGCCAAGCAAGACCCGTGCCGGCCAGAATGAAGGCAGGCAGGCTGTCAGTTGTTTTGGCGACAATTTCGTTGAGTGATGGTATGGCCTGTTCTGAAATTGTGGCCCCTATGGGAGGCCATATGCCGACCACTTCCTTTGTAGATATGTAGTGAAAGGTACCGGCAACATGTCTGAAAACCTTGAGCGGAAGATCCAGCCCCATCCACAAGAGTATCACTCCGATTCCCAGCCCTACTATTCCGAAAAAAATACATGCCTCTCTTTGTCCGGGACGATAAAAAAACACCAGTGCCACAGCTAACGGTAACATCGAGACAACCGTCACTACCTGAGGCGTTGAATCCCACCACCACAGGAAAAGCAAAAAAATAGTCATCCCGCTGATAAAATATAGATACCGCTTTTGACCGACTTCAATGCCAAACCGCAGAAAGCAATAGGCAGCCCCTGTAGCCCAGGTGACATTCATACAGTCTGTGTCGAACCACCCTAAACTGCTTCTATAGACATAGTAGTGTGAAAGCAGCCCCATTAACGCTGCAGTGAGGCCCATGGCCGGACCTCCGTAGAAACGTCCTAATGCATATAGAGGTAGGGCCAGCAAAAGACCAAGTAATGCAGGTAGAACCGCTCCAATCCAGTTCAGGGAAAAAGGCGTTATCTTGGCCAGGCCTGCGGCTATTACGGAAATGAGCGGTGGTGGAAATCTCCGGGATACACCCTTTGGCACATCACGATTGTTGTCTATAGGTGTATAGGTGCCTTCAGCAAGATCTTTTGCCAAGGTCAGATAAAAATAGCCATCAAAGGTGGTGAGCAGGGGCTCTCCCTTATAAAGGGCCAACTCGGGATGGGTATTCCAGTCACGAATATCTTCAATGCGCACAAGCAACCCCACGCCCAGGATAAGTAAAAGTGCCAGGGCCTCTATCCATCGGTGATATGGGGTAAGGCGTTTGGCCTTATCCTTTACGGTGCTTTCCCACTCACGAATACGCAATCCCACACCTTGAGAACTTGTGCTCGGGATGGGAGTGACAGGAGCTGGTTTCTTTTTAGTTTTGGCTAAAGGACTTTTTCTTTTACGCCCCATTGTGTTTTCCTATTAGGTATTTAGGTTGAAGGCTGAAGGCTGAAGTATATCAATTATCTCGCAATGCTCGAATGCCCTAAGTTTTGTCCCTAAAAGCCTTCAACCTTCAGCCTTCCACACCTCATTTCATGACCTCATTCCAGATTTCCCTGACCCCTGACCTCAAGCCCATGAAATCGTCAGCCCCCACATAAGTCGGTCTTTCTTGCATGTTGAGCTTGTTTATTGTTTTTCTGTAGCTCATATATGCCTCCAAAAGGATATCTGTATATCTCTTTCGCATCAGGTCCTTTTGTTCAAAGGCCTCAAGTAGTCTGATACTATTGCTCCATTCAGCGAGGTCCGGATGCCGGAAAGCATTTGCCAACACCATATACTGGATCAGGAATTCTATATCAGTCAGACCGCCGGGATCATGTTTAAGGTCAAATTTGCCAGGATGCTTGTTTCCATATTGGCCTATCAATCTGTCTCGCATGGAGGTGACAGAACTCTTTAGGATATCAGTGTCACGGGACTTGGCAATTACTTTTTTTCTCAGTTCATCAAATTTCTTACAGACCCTGATGTTACCTGCGATCGTCCTTGCCCTCACAAGGGCCTGGTGTTCCCATGTCCAGGCCTGGTCCATTTGATACTGGAAAAACGCCTCCAGGCTGCTGACCAGGACTCCTGACGCCCCGCTGGGACGAAGGCGCATATCTACTTCATACAGGATTCCTGCCTGGGTATGGACTGTCAAAATATGAATCATTCGTTGTCCCATACGGGTATAAAACATAGTGCTATCCAAAGGCTTGGGCCCGGAAGTCATCCGGCCCACTTTACCGGTATGGAGAAAAACCAGATCCAGATCCGAGCTATAGCCCATTTCCGTTCCTCCAAGTTTGCCATAGGCAACAACCGCAAAGCCACAGTTTTCTTTTTCGTCTTGGCCGGATACGCATGGGGGCATGCCGTGTCGATCTATCAGGTGGTCCCGGGCAAGGGCAAAAACCCTATCTACTACTACCTCGGCAGTGTCTGTAAGGTGGTGACTCACATCCTGGACAGACAGGGCTCCTGAGATGTCAGCCGCAGCCACTCTCAGCATATTTGCCTGCCTAAATCGCCTGAGTTCATCCATCTGCTGTTCCAAGTCGCCCGGCGATGCTCCAGAGAGCATTTTTTTTATGTCTTTTTCCAGACTTGGCCTGTCAGGGGGTGAATAAAGAGTCAGCGGGGCAAGGAGTTCATCCAGCAGGACAGGCTGTCTTGATAGAAGCGTTGCTATCCATGCCCCTCTTGAACAGAGCCTTATCAGGTGTGACAGGGCATCAGAATTTTCCAGGAGGAGGGAGAGGTAGCAGGTCCGCCTCTCAATTGATTCTATCAGGTCAAGTGTCCTTTTGAGAGCAAGGTCCGGCTGGTCTGCCCCCGCGGCTTCCTTGAGCACAAGAGGGATCAGGCGGTCCAGCCGGTCTCGTCCTGATGAACTGAGGCTCAAGCTCGTCCTGGAGTCCTTAAGGCCTTGAAGAAAGTTCAATACCTCATTGGTTTTACGGAAACCCATTGACTGAAGGGTTTGTACAGCACGGTCTTTGTCAACTGTGCCAAACCAAATGCCTGAGATGAGCTGTTTCGCTGAGTCCTTATTCCGGGCATCCTCTCTGGAGAAAAGTCCTTTAAAGTGATAGTGGACTGTGTCCATGTGCCTGCGGAGCGTATCTATATATTCTTTCCAGGTCTGAAAACCCATAGAAAGTGCGAGGCGGGTCTGAGAAAGGGGCTCGAAGGGCAGCTTGTGTGTCTGTTGGTCAGCGTATTCCTGCAGGCGGTGTTCAGTGTTGCGCAGGAATATGTATGCATCTTTTAATTTCCGACATGCGTCTTGGGACAGGAAGTTATGGTCAGTCAGGAGTTCCAGGACTCGAAGAATGCTCCTTTCCCGAAGTTCCGGCATCTTGCCGCCCCTAATGAGTTGAAAGGTCTGGCCTATAAACTCAATCTCACGTATCCCTCCTGCGCCCAGCTTTATGTCGTCTTTAAATCCTTTCTTTTGCGTCTCCTGTTCTATCAGTTGCTTCATTTCCCTTAAGGAATCAAAAGCCCCGTAGTCCAGGTAACGGCGATACACAAAGGGCCTTAATGTTTCAAGCAGCGTGTCTCCATCAGTGCCACCGGCAACCGGGCGGGCCTTGACCATTGCATATCGTTCCCACTCCCTCCCTTGGCTTTGATAATATTCTTCCATGGCATCGAAGCTCAGGACCAGGGGTCCATTTTCCCCATATGGCCTGAGTCTTGTGTCCACACGAAACACAATACCCCCGGCAGTAGTCGTGCCTATAACACTTATCAATTTGCGGCAAAGCCTGGCAAAAAATTCTTCGTTAGTGACGGATTTTGGGCCGTCTTTAGTATGTCCGGACTCAGGATACGCAAATATCAGGTCGATGTCCGACGAAAAGTTGAGTTCTCCGGCACCGAGTTTGCCCATCCCGAGGATAACCAGGGATTGGGGGTTGCCTGCCTTGTCTGCAGGATAGCCAAGTTCCTGACATTGCCAGGGATGGAGGAGGCTGAGAGCACCCCTTAGACATGCCTCTGCCAGGGATGAAAGGTCCTCCATGGTCTCTTTGAGATCTGTCCATTGGGCAAGGTCCCTCCATGCTATCCTGACCATCTCTCGCGTTCTCAGCCGGCGCAGAATTATTCCGAGTTGTTTATGGTCTCGGGCTTCTTTAACTGAATTATTGACTATCCGGTCATAGTTACCGTTCGTATAGGAATTTATAAAATCACCACTTTCTAACAGATCTAATAGCAGCCCTGGTTCCTTGACGCAGTTTTTTGCGACAAATTCACTAAAGGCCCACACCTGTTTCGCCGTATTTATTGTATGTGGATCATCGGGAACCGGAAGTCCGGATGAAAGCGCAGCCTCCGCAAAGTTTTTCCAATAGTTATCAGCCCTTAACAGGAGTTCTTCAGGTAGTCGTGTCTGGGGCAACATTTTTTCTAGAATTTTGTATCCAGTGTATTATGTTCTTATCTAAATTGAGCGATTAGCTCAAAGAGCTATCGCAATCAAGCCCTTTCAGCTTTCAGCTTCAGACTTTCAGCGGAATCATACTATAGACGTTGGCATTTAAACAGATCAAAGAACAGAGACAGGTACATTCTTGAGAACTGGAAAGAATTTAGGGTCAAATCCCCGGATATTGATTAGATCCACCAATTGGATCGGAGACGCCATCATGACTACACCTGCAGTGATGGCACTTAAAAAAAACGTAGCCGTTTACGGCTTGAAATTAGAAATTAGGGAAAGATGAAACAAAAGCATGAAGGCCAAATTTCCAATTTCCAATTTCAGCGTTCCTTTGAACCTTTACAGAAATGAACATTAGAAGAGCAGTATTTCTCGACAGAGACGGGACAATCAATAAAGAAGTCGGTTATCTGCGCCGGATGGAGGATCTTGTCTTGATAGAAGGGGCGGGTTCGG
>JAUXDR010000221.1 GCA_030618205.1 Deltaproteobacteria bacterium
ATAAAAACAGGGGGCTTTCGAGCCCCCTATTTTTATGGACAGTTTATGGAGATCAGCCTGATCTGGCTTTGGCGAAATGGACTGGGAGTTTATGGTCTAAGAAGTTCTATTTGACTGACTGTCTCCGTTTTGGAATATTGAAGGACTGAAATCTCCACGAACACGGAAAGCACAAGTCAATGAACGGTGGCCTCCCTGGATATTTCATATAAGCGCAGGCGAGTTTTGTGGCGCCGCGCAGCAGCCTCTTTTGAGCGTTCAGCAGGCAAGCTGCGATCGTCTTTTCTCAAGCTATGGGTAGTACTACCATAGCCAGGCTTGAGACGGCAACGGCGCAAATGATTGATGGGGTATAAAATTCGAATAACGAGGCTGGCAGATTGTCTCTGACAACCACAGTGCTCAAAAAAGGTAGGGAGAGAATTTCAGGAAAGAGCAGTAAGGTTCAGGAATAAAATCATTCCAGCTGAACACTGTACTTTTGTAATATATCTTCTTTGGTGATTCTTTCAGGAACTCCGGTTGGCATGAGAACATTACGACCGCAAAGAATGAAAACCTCATAGGCATCAAAGATGGCGTAGCGGTCCTGGTCAAATATGATAAGCTTGTTGCCGTTTTCTTCTTTGACCTTTTCCCGGAATTTACGAATTCCGGTATCTTGGCCGTTCTGTTCCAATTTATCCTGTTGATCCATCCAGCCTTGATAGGCAGTGGTCAAGGCCATGGTCAAGATGGTGAGATACGCGTGGGCTCGGAAAGCAGCTTTGGTATTTTGTGAAGGCCTCTGGATAAACCACGCCTGTTTAGCTTCCCGAAACAGAGAGTTTTCGATTTCGCTGCGGGGATCATATCCGTCATAGACCTTCAAGGGTTTACTTGCAGGGCTGTTGGTCAGGATAACCAGGGTCTTGGAATTGGGATTGTTCTCTTTGTAGGGGTCCTGCAAAACGACAACCGCATTTATAGGATTGGCCTTGAAATCTTTGCGGTTTTCATGGCTGCCACTGCCAAGCGGTCCGTAAAACCCGGCAGTGGTCAAACCTTCGATACCCACGACCTCCCATGAGTCGATTACAACAGTTTTGTTTTTACCATAACCAACATAGCGTTTTCGATTCCTGATTTCACGGTATCCGGTACTGACCAGTGAGAGAGCATCCTCATAGACCTCCATGCTGGATTTGGCCGGGACGTAAAAGATGATGTCTTCAGAATTAAGCCACCACAGCAAGGTGCCGTCCATAAAGCCACGATCTATGGCAATAGAGGCAATTTTTGCATGATCCCCCAAGTTGGTTATGGCCTGTTGTATGACCTCCTTGGCAAATTTTATATCATGGACCTCAATAGTAGCAAAACGCATGGCCAGAGGAAGACGGCTGTTTGGGTCCCACACCACCCATATTTTGAAACCAAAAACGATCTCAAAGACTTTGCGGATACGGGCTTTTCGCCGACGAAGCTCCGGTGCCTTCTCTTTTTTTACCTTGCCACACCCTGTGCATTGCTCTGTGGATTGTATTTCAGATGCATCAAGCAGTGCGTTGACTTTTTTTGGGAAAAACGAATTAGCTGCAAGGAGGGCTATTACCCGGTTAAAAAGTTTTTCCAGGGCAGGCGCAGTAATAGCTGCTATGGAAGAGGCAATGAAATTAGGACACACAGGGCCTCGTATTTTGGTTGGTTGTTTACCCTCATCAGAATCGCATGGAGTTTTTTCCTTTCCCCGATTACATGTGCCTTCTCTAATTTGTCTACCGTTGAATCCCACAATCCTCATAAGAGATTGGCAATGAAGGATGACAGGGTCAATGTGCCAGAAGAATTTGAGGCCAGCGACAATACGCATCAGGTAGATGAAAATAATGGCCATAAACGGCACATTGCTTTCTCGTTTTTTTGACTTGGGATCAAGCCCCATAAACAAATCCTTAAAACCGAGATGGTCGAGGAAGTAAAAGAATTCATCAAAGAGCCCTGCTTCCCCAAGGCCATAGACTTCGGGGATATCTTGTCCGTCGGCAAGATTTTTGGCTATGCCGGCCTGATCTCTATTGGCGGTGTGCCATGTCAGGCGGTTAGCTATATTTTGCGATGCCTCATTGATTAAATCCATTGGCTTATAATTACCATAGACAACAGATGATGTCAAAGGGGAATGCAACATAACATACTGAGATCATTAATAAAATAGGCGGTCCATTTTGACTTCTACCGGCCGCATGGACCTTGGTATAGGAGGGGGTATATGCTAACTGTCAAGCACCAAGCTATCGCTGCTACAGGCACGTTAAATGGTACGGAATAACATTGACGGAAAATCACCGTCACGGACAAATTTTTCGTTTTGGTGAAAAAAATTTAGAAAAATTGGGTAATTGACTCAAAAAATAGTTACTCGATGAAAGAATTTTCAGACCAATGGCCGTAATTGTATGACGAACAGCTTACTCGGTGCTTGCTGCCTGTATCTTATATGAAATATCCAGTAACAAGATAGATAAGCACATTTTAAATTACCGAAAGTGGCCTTGGGCCGAAATCGGTAGATAGCTAGACATAACATCGCGAAATTAAAAAATAATTTTTGCAACTTGCACAATTGGAGATAAGTCATGTCAACAAAAACGAAATGCGCCCAGCGGATATCCCC
>JAUXDR010000081.1 GCA_030618205.1 Deltaproteobacteria bacterium
TCGAACAGGATCGAAGCCTTTCAGACAATTCCATGAAGGAGCTTCGGCGGTATCTGAGTGAATTTTCATCATACTGTCAGGGGAAGAACATCTATTTCGCTGATGAACTGACACCGGCATTTATGAAAACCTATGCCTCAACCAGTGGAGAGCGTCCATTCCCCAAAATTCAACAAAGCAAACAGGAAATCCTCTCCCTCCTCCCTGGAAAATCCATTTGCCGCATCGAACGACCTAGAGTACACTAAGTTGTACATCCAGCTCTAAACTTCTTAATTCCATAGGAGCCGAACAAATGCAGGAAATCAATGTCGCAGAATTGAGAAAACATACAAAAGCCTGTTTTGACGCGGTGGAACAGGGAGATGTGTTTCGTGTTTACCGTAAGGGCCGGCCTGTTGCCGATATTGTACCTGTTCCCAAATCAGAGTCGGCCTGGAAAAAGGCAATACCCCGTTTGACTATTCCAGGGGTATCAATCAGCAGAGAAATTCTGAAGGATCGATCGGAAGCTGATTAGTGAAGGTTTTTTTTGACACATCCGCCTTTGCCAAGCGCTATATAGAGGAACCCGGCAGCGATGAGGTGGCCCGGATCTGTCTCCAGGCTGATCAATTGGTCCTGAGCATCATCTGTCTCCCGGAATTGTTATCCACTCTGAACCGCCTGGTCCGGGAGAAGAAACTTCAGCCCGGAGAGTATCAAGAAACAAAAGACCTGATAGCGGTCGATCTGAGAGACATAAATGTATGCAACTTGACGCCGGAGGTTATCAGCTTGACGATTCAGTGTCTTGAGAAGGCCACGTTGCGGGCCATGGATGCCATCCATCTTGCCTGTGCCCTTGTCACAGAACCCGATCTTTTTGTCTCTTCTGATCAGCGGCAGATTACAGCAGCCCGAAGAGTGGGGCTGAAGGCTGTGGAAGTATAGTTCTTTGCGCCTTCGCGGTTCAATTTACCGTGAAAATACCTCGTAGTGGTAAAAGAAACATACAAAGGCTAATCGCTTAGTTTAGATAATAGGAATGGCGAGTCCAACTGCCGGAAGGGGATGCATGTGTCAAGTTTTGACGGGGATTTAATGCAATGAAAGATTTAATTCTGATGGGCGAAAGTTCAACCATAGAATTCAAAACCGAGGATGCCCACAATGACAGTATCGCAAAAGAAGTAGTGGCCTTTGCCAATTTTCTCGGAGGCAAGGTGCTCGTGGGTGTCGGCGATGACGGCACGGTCCTTGGAGTGAGCGACCGAAAAATTGAGCAGCGGATTGTACAGATATGTCGCAATAATATAATCCCTTCCTTAATCCCTCAGGTGGAATTTGCAGAGGTCGAAGGGAAAACCATCTTGGTTGTCGGCATCCCAAAAGGATCCAATAAGCCTTACAAGGTGAGGACAACGGGTAAGTTTTACATCAGGGCCGGATCTTCCTCGATTGAGCCCACCAATGAGGAATTGGTCAGACTTTTTCAAAACGGGGAATTGATTCACTATGAGATCAAACCTGTTAATGGCGCTTCGGTCAACGACCTGAACAGGGGCTATTTGAATCAATATCTGCGGGAGTTTCGCCGGATTGATGAAAGTTTTGAGACAGAAGAAGAATTCTTGCAGGCCCTGCATAATCTTAATCTATTGAGCAGGATAAATGGTGAGTATGTGCCTACTATTGCGGGTATGATTCTGTTTGGTAATGACCCCAAAAAGTTTCTTCCTCAGAGCATTGCACAGACCGTCTGTTTTAGAGGAGAAGACGAGTCAAGCGATATCATTGAAATGAAAGAATTCTCCGGATCGGTGACCGAGGTCATGGAGGGGCTGCTCCGTTTTGCTGAGCGCAATTCCAGAACCGAAGTAGATTTTCAAGCCGGCATCAAGAGAAAAGATCTGGAACAATATCCTGCCACAATTCTACGGGAATTGATTGCCAATGCCATCGCCCACCGGGATTATTCCGTATGGGGGGCATGTAACCGGCTTTATATTTTTGTCGACCGGCTGGAGATGCGAAGCCCGGGCAGACTTCCCAATACCATGACCATTGAAGGCATGAAGATGGGTGTTTCCTATCATCGCAACCCAATTATTATGCAGACACTTAAAGATTACGGCTATGTCGAAAAGATCGGACGCGGCATTATAAGATGCAATCGGAAACTGCGAGACTTTGAACGTAGAGAACTGGAGATCCTGGATCTAGGAGCAGAAATCCGGGTTGTTCTTTATAGTGAATAATGATTGGCATCCGGTCATTTGTCTGACTTGCAAGCTCGTTTGAGTCCGTGGTGATGATAGTTAGGTTGATGAAAGAATTATGATGCCCATCGAAAAGCATGAGGTGAAGTCAGGGTTGCAGCAGCAAATCATTAGAGGCAGCTATGTGTGCCCCAGCCGGGTCCTGGAGAGAGTCTCTTAGCTCTTCTATCTTTCTATCCCGATGTTAAAACTCAATATCTCTTTTCCCTCAAGTATGTGTTTTTGCGGTGTGCATAACTCACCCACTCTGGTTGTGGGATCAAATATAACTATATAGCCATGGCTGACTCTTTCAGGTAGAAGATACTTTTCCGCGAGCTGCTCCAATGCTTCGTCAACGGTTCCTCGATACCTCTTCACCTTTGTCTCTATGATATATTTGTTACTCTTGTAGATGAGCATGATATCCATGATTCCAAGTCCTGTCCTGCTTTCGTAATATAACTCACCCGTTCCTTCAGAGACAAACTGATAAAGCCATGCCGTGAGCTGAAACTTGCCTGTTACCTCCATTGGTCTGTTTGTAGAATAAAACGCGGCCGCGCCTATCTGAGCGATGTATTTTTCAAAATCAATCAATATCCTCTCCATGTTAAGACTTCCATCGGGCAGATAATAACGCACAAAGGATACATCAACTTTTCCTGCAACATCCCGGAAAAAGGTCATCGTGAACCTTTTCTTATAGATAGGGTTGCTCACCCTAATATTTTTTCCTTCCGCCTTGATCAAACCATGTGTCAAAAGAAGGGACTGCTCCTCATCGCCAGGGATGTATTCAACGCCGTTAAAAACAATGTTTACAAAAGTCTCTTTGTATTGTTTGGCCTTTTCAGTGATATTATCAAAATGGCTGTTTTCTTCGTACAGAAGAATGTCTGTGGCTTTTTCCACATCGTCTGCTGTAATTGGATCGGTAGTCTCAGGTTTTATATCAACTGTTAGGATGGTGCCAAGACGGTTTACCAGCCAAGGCTGGCCGGCTGTCTCATCAAATACTTTTTTTACTGCATCTTCAGTAAAGGGCTGGTTGGTTTCCTCTGTATACTGGCTATAGAGGTCATGGACGTTCTTTAGAGTGAAAGGCGGAAGTTTTACCTGGTCGGCAATATTGAAAGGGGAGACACCGCCAACGATTAGCTTGGTTATGTTACGGATGCCCACCAGTCCCACGGAGTAAAGAGCTTTATCGGTCTGCTTTTTGTATCTTTGATAAAGCTCTCTTAAGGTTGTCAGAAAATTCTCCAATTCGTCTATGGGGATGCCATCAAACTCGTCTATGAAGATGACAATTTTCTTGAATTCAATTATACGGTTTAATTCCTCAAATAGTTCACGAAAACAGATATGATCGGTCAGGTTATGGGAATCTAAGTACGCTCTTATAGCATCCAGTTTCGGGCAGTTTACAGCATTCAATCTGTTTGTCAGTTGGTTGTATATATCTTTTTGAATTAATTGATAAAATCTTTTTGACTGGAGGTTTTTATAATCCTGAAAACTGAGAAGGATAGCCATGTATGTCTGATCTTTTTCAAGCTCAGAGGAAAGACATTCAAAAAAAGTAGTCTTGCCGCTCTGTCTGGGAGCAAATATGGAGAAGTACCTTCCCAGGTCAACCATGGTTTTAATATCCTGGTGTTTTGTATTAACCACATTCTCCAACTCAACATGGTATGACATTCTGGGATCAACTACCCCTGAGTCTTCAAACATCCGTTTTGGTTTTTTATAATTCATTTTTCCGCTCGTTTTTCTTTAAAGCTCTGGCTTTTGCTATCAATTGATTTGTGATTTTTGTATAAAATCTCAGGGTTTTTCAGTAGAGCTATAATCTGTTGAAATCAACGATATCTTTGCGCTATGTCCATAGTTAGAATTGCTGGCTTAAAGCACCATGAGCAGCCTGTCATAACCGACCAGATATTCACCAGGCCCCTTCCTCAGAAAAATCCCTGTCTGACTAACTACCTGCAATATGGGAAATTTCCCATCCACAGCCTTGCGGAATCTTCTGAGTTGAGGTGAAAATTTTGCATCCGTCAGTTTGGCTTCAATCGCCAAAACAGGTTTTTCGTTCAGGGTGAGTATGAAATCGATCTCCTTCTTATCGTATGTTCTCACAAAATGAAGCTTCACTTCCGGCCAACCCCGATCATTAAGACTGGTTACAAACCAGTATAATGCACTTGCAATCATATTTTCAAACCGGTTGCTTTCGCTGTCGGCAAAAGTCCAATCCAGAAAATACCATTTGGGCTCTTTCCGGAGAGTGCGATGCAGTTTTCCTGTATACGGCCGAAGTGGCCAAACCAGATAAAGCCTGCGTAATGCTTCAAGCCAGTTTTTTACAGTAGAATGGTTGGCTTCAATATCCTCTCCCAAACTTCGAAGGGAAAGGGGCGACCCCACCCGGCCGGGAAGCAATTCCACCAGATGAGAAACCCTGTCGAGTTCCCGAATACCGGACAGGTCACGCAGATCCTCTCTTACCAGAAGGGTTATATAATCCCTGTGCCATTTTCGAGACCGCTTTTCAGACCCGGAAATAAGTGGGGCAGGAAAAGGTCCAAACCTGTAGTAGGACTCCGCCAGCTCTTTTGAAACGGATGGAGATTCGGCGAGCTTGGCATCGAAGGTCTTCGCCATATTTCTCCAGTCGCCGTCTTCGTAGAGCCAGGATGAAGGCGTATCATTAATGTTGCCGGCCCATTCCCTCAGCGAGAAAGGAAATAGATGAGCCATAGTGTAACGCCCTACAAGAGAATCTCCGCTTTTTCGGAAAAGGTCAAGACGGGCGCTGCCTGTCACAATGATTCTGATCAGATGCTGATATTCATCGTAGATGCCTTTAATGATATTTTTCCAGCGGGTTACCTTGTGGATTTCGTCAAGTACTACATAAGGTTTTTCAATTCGTAGCCGCGATGCCTCTTTGACAAAAAAATCCGGATCCTTCCGATATCTGCTCCTGACTTTTTCAATGTCCCAGTTATAATATAGAGACGAACAACCTTTTTCTTCCAAAAACTTGCGGGCCAACGAGGTCTTCCCGCACTGGCGCGGACCGGCAATGAAAAGCATGCTGTTGCCTAGCCACTCATCCGAAAAGGCAAAATCGGCAATCTTTCTTTCTTTAAAAACGGACATTATGCTCTCCATTTTACGCAAAATATGGATAGAGGTCAAGCCAATTTTAAACCCAGAACCCAGAACCTTTGAGCCCGTGAAGGTTACGTGACAGGTTAGATCCTGATACCCCCGCCATACTTTTCTTGGACAATATCCGTTTCATGCGTTAAGTTTTTGCTAGAATTGAAGAATGACTATACTGCAAAAAGTCTGAAGCATGATTGAAGGGGAAGAGGTGTAAAATATAATGGCACTTACTTGTGAGGCATCCGTATTTGTAAAAATCCCATGTTATTTTACCGGGAAACTGGTGCTTGATACGGACAGGGAAAGGATCAGACAGAAAATGGCCCCGTTCCTGATGGAGGAGCTTGGCTACAGGATTTCGGA
>JAUXDR010000228.1 GCA_030618205.1 Deltaproteobacteria bacterium
GGAGGAAGGGGATTTCATGAAAAGCTCGTAAGTATGGGGCTTAATGTTGGTGATGAAATTGAGGTTATACAACGCCGGGGAGGAGGTACAGTGCTGATAGCCAAGGAAGGAATTCGTTACGGCCTGGGAGGAGGTATGGCGCAAAAGATCCTTGTTGCCATAATTTAGGAGGAATAGGGTTATGAAACTGGGTGATTTAGCTGTAGGTGAAAAAGCCAAGGTTGCGGGATACATCAAGGGTTCCAAGACCTATCGCGGGAAACTCATGGCCATGGGGCTTACAAAGGGCACGGATTTTGTCATTACTCGTGTTGCTCCAATGGGGGATCCGGTTGAAATAAATGTGCGTGGCTTTGCTCTGACCCTGAGAAAGGATGAGGCCGCAGCAGTTACAGTGGAAAGGGGGAACCAGCCATGAGGGATTTTATCATAGGCGTTGCAGGAAACCCCAACTGCGGCAAGACTACGATGTTCAATGCCCTGACCGGTGCCAAGCAGAGAGTGGGAAACTGGCCGGGGGTGACAGTAGACCGCAAGGTCGGCAATTACAGACATAGCAGCAAAGAGGTCGAGGTTGTAGACCTGCCTGGCATCTATTCCCTGGCTGCCACTTCAGTGGATGAGGAAGTCGCCAGGGATTACATCCTTTCAGGAGAACCTGATCTTATAGTCAACATTGTGGACGCCTCAAACCTGGAGCGCAATCTGTATCTGACCAGTCAATTGCTGGAGATGAAGATCCCGATGCTGGTGGTCCTCAACATGATGGACATTGCAAAGAGCCGCAACATCGAGATTAATATCCCGGGCCTTGCTGAGAAGCTGGGCTGCCCGGTCATCCCCATTGTCGCGGCAAAAAATGAGGGAACAGAGACGCTGAAGTCTGCAATCAACAAGGCCTCAAAAGAGAAATCCATATCCGCAACCGAGATAGTTTACCCCTTGGAAATCCAGGAGGCCGTAAAGGAATTGATCCCTGTGGTGGAAGAGGCAATAAAGGGTAAAAAGGCGGATGCCAACTGGGTGGCAGTAAAACTCCTTGAAGGGGATAAACTGGCCTCCGAAATGGTGGGTAATTATACTGACGAGATTGCAGAGCATCACAGGAAGAATGTCGAAAACAAGCTGGGAGAAGAACCGGATATCGTGGTGGCGGACACACGGTACGGCTTTATCAACGATTTGACCAAGGACATTGTCAAGAAACCCAGCCAGGTAAGAAAGACCACGTCTGATAAGATCGACCATATTGTGCTCAATCGAGTCATGGGCATCCCTGTTTTCCTGGTGATAATGTACTTGATGTTCATGTTCACCATCAACTTTGGTGGTGCGTTTATCGACTTTTTTGATATCTTTGCCGGCACGATTTTCGTGGACGGTTTCGGAGAACTCATGGGCTCGGTCGGCACGCCGGAATGGCTGGTCACCATCCTGGCCGGCGGAGTTGGCGGCGCTATTCAGACCATGGCCACTTTTATCCCGCCCATTGGCTGCATGTTCCTGTGTCTTTCCTTTCTCGAGGACTCAGGGTACATGGCCAGGGCCGCCTTTGTCATGGACAGGTTCATGAGGTTTATCGGACTTCCTGGCAAGTCCTTTATCCCCATGCTGGTAGGATTCGGCTGCAATGTCCCAGCCATCATGGCTACCCGCACACTTGAGAATCAGCGCGACAGGACCCTCACCATCATGATGAACCCCTTCATGTCCTGCGGGGCGCGACTGCCGGTCTATGCCCTGTTTGCTGCGGCTTTTTTCCCTGTCGGCGGGCAGAATCTGGTATTCGGCCTCTACCTCATCGGCATAGGCTTTGCCGTCCTGACAGGTCTGATACTTAAAAATACCCTGCTCAAGGGAGACATCACTCCTTTTGTGATGGAGCTTCCCCCTTACCATATGCCTACTGTTAGAGGTATACTGCTCCGTACCTGGGATCGTCTCAAGGCCTTTATGTTTCGGGCAGGACGCGTCCTTGTCCCGGTGATTGTGGTCCTGAGCTTCATGAACTCCATGGGGACGGACGGTACCTTTGGCAATGAGGACAGTGAAAAATCCGTACTGGCGAATATAGGTAAAAGCATTACCCCTGTCTTCAGACCAATGGGAATTGCAGATGACAACTGGCCGGCTACTGTCGGTATATTCACCGGCATCTTTGCCAAGGAAGCAGTAGTCGGGACGCTGGATTCCCTCTATTCTCAGATTGATGCCAGTGCTGCCGGCGGTGAAGAGGGTGAAGAGGCCTTTGACTTCTGGGGCGGCATCGTGGAGTCCTTTGCTACTATTCCAGCCAATCTGGCCGATCTGGCCGGGACTTTTCTGGATCCACTGGGCGTATCCGTGGGTGATGTGGGCTCCATTGGGGCAGCAGCAGAAGAGCAGGAGGTAAGCCTTGGTACCTTTGGCTCTATGGCCACTCTCTTTGCGGGCAAGATCGGTGCCTTTGCGTATCTCCTTTTTGTTCTGCTCTACTTCCCCTGTGCGGCTGCTATTGCTGCCGTGTACCGGGAGAC
>JAUXDR010000177.1 GCA_030618205.1 Deltaproteobacteria bacterium
AAAAAAATAATGAATAGGGGTGAATCAGAGCAGTGGTCTGATTGGCGCTGGCAGTTTTCCAATCGTATTAAGGAATTTGATGCACTGTCAGGGCTTTTGCAGCTTACTTCCTCTGAGAAAAAGCTTTATAAAGATGTCATAGCACTATACAGGTATGCAGTTACGCCATATTATCTGTCCCTGATCGACTGGTCAGATCCCGATGATCCTATCAGGAAGCAGTGTATTCCTGATCCCGGGGAGATAAGTTTTTCACTTCCGGGTTCAGAAGAAGATCCTCTGGCCGAACGGGCTCACATGCCGGTTCCTGGTCTGATTCACAGGTATCCGGACCGTGTACTGGCAATGGTAACCGGCACATGTGCTACGTACTGCCGTTATTGCAACAGGAAACGTACATGGAGAAATCCGGAGGCCGGCAGTACAAAAGAGGCCCTTTATCGTATGGTGGACTATGTTGCAGGCAGTCCCCGTATACGTGAAGTCATTGTCTCCGGGGGAGATCCCCTCACGATGCACACGAGGCTGCTGGATGAGTTTTTAAAGGCATTTAGGGGAATTCCTCATGTGGAGGTGTTGCGTATTGGTACCAGGATTCCTGTAGTGCTTCCCATGCGCATAACTGACGATTTGTGTCAAATGCTGGCCGGACATCGTCCCCTTTGGATAAATACTCATTTCAATCATCCAAGAGAAATCACACCTGAGTCTACGGAGGCGTGCGAAAGGCTCCTCAAGGCAGGGATACCACTGTCCAATCAGACTGTGTTGTTAAAAGGGGTCAATGATTCCCTGGAAGTGATACGAGACCTGTGCCGCGGGCTTCAGAGGATCATGGTAAGACCTTACTATCTCTTCCACTGTGATGCAGTGCAGGGGACAGATCACTTTCGAACAGATATCAGAAAGGGTGTGGAAATTATTCAGGAGTTATGGGGCAAAATAGGTGGTCTGTGTATCCCGAACTATGTTGTGGATCTTCCCGGTGGTGGAGGGAAGGCCCTGATGATACCTTCATATCTGCTTGAATTCGGCAAAGATGAGGCAATATTTCGCACCTTTGAAGGAAAAATAGTGCGGTATCCGTGTCCTGAAGGGGCAGACGCCGGAGAATTAATCAACCCTTGATGCAGGCCATGGGTCTCAGCTTTGCCACTTTTTTTGCAAGTCCTGCCCTGTGTGTGGAATCCACCACACTTGTAACATCCTTGTATGCTTCAGGTGCCTCTTCTGCCGCACCCCGGTAGCTTGCTGCCCGTATGAGGATGCCCCTGTGGGCCAGTTCGGAGATTATCTTCCGGCCTTTCCAGCGTTTCAGTGCGGCCCTTCGACTCATTGAACGGCCTGCGCCGTGGCAAGCAGAACCCCAGGCCAGGGCTTCCCCGGTTTCCTGGCCTACCAGAATATAGGAACAGGTCCCCATGGTCCCACCTATGAGCACAGGTTGACCAACGTCCCTGAATGCCTCAGGTATCTCGGCTCTACCTGGACCAAAGGCCCTGGTGGCCCCTTTCCTGTGGACATAAAGGCGTTTCACTTCGCCATCTACTTCGTGTTTCTCGATTTTGCACGTATTGTGACTGACATCATACAGGTTTTTCACTGTGGCCTTTGGAACTATTTCATGGAAAACCTGGCGTGTGAGATGAGTAATTACCTGCCGATTGGCAAGTGCACAGTTCACCCCACAGGCCATGGCCTTGTAATATCTCTCTCCTTCAGGAGATTTTATTGGAGCGCACACAAGCTCCCTTTCTTTGATTGGGATCTGATACTTCTTGCCGGCCTTACCAAGTACCTGAAGGTAATCAGTGCCGATCTGGTGCCCAAGTGCCCTGGAGCCGCAGTGGATTGCCACTACCACATCTCCTTGTTTCAAACCAAAGGCCTCGGCCGAGGGCCGGTGAAAGATCTCGTCCACATACTGTATTTCCAGATAATGGTTTCCTGAACCAAGGGTCCCAACCTGACGATACTGGCGACGTTTGGCAATATCTGAGACACAAGAGGGATCAGCCCCTTCCAGTCTTCCTTCCTCTTCAGTGTGGGCCAGGTCTTCAGGAAGCCCATAACCATGTTCTACTGCCCACTGTGCACCTCCTGTGAGAACGTCATCCAGTTCGGCAGGTGAAAGCCTGATTTTGCCTTCAGAGCCCACACCGGATGGAACAACCCGGAAGAGTCGATCAATCAGGGATTCAAGAAGGGGCAGGATCTCGTCACGCGTGAGACCGGTCAGCAGATTCCTGACCCCGCAGGAAATATCATAGCCCACTCCGCCTACGGAGATAATACCGCCGTCATCCGGATCAAAGGCCGCAACTCCTCCAATAGGAAAACCATAGCCCCAATGGGCATCAGGCATGGCAATGGCAGCCTTCACAATCCCCGGTAATGAGGCTACGTTGGTGAGCTGTTCGCGGACCTTTTCATCCATCTCAGAGACCAGGTCCTCACTGGCGAAGACAAGTGCGGGTACCCTCATGTCCTTATCCCTGGGGATCTCCCACTGATACTCTCCCAGACGTTTTAGTTGTTTAAGCTCCATTGATTACCTCCAGGTTCTTAATTCATACATCCACAACACACTGGGCGATCCACCAGTCTCCATCTTGTCTGACTGCTAGTTCTGTGAAAGTTGCTCCTTTGACTTCCACCCCTCGCTGGTGCCTTGAGAAATCGAAGGGTTCTCCCATTGCTGTTCCTGTAAGTCTAAGGTCCTGTATTCTCACTTTGAAGTCGCTGAATATCAGCCTTTGTATGTCAGATTCAGCCAAAAGGGAATTGAGCCAGGCAACAAACAGACCCTCCAGATCAAAGGACTCGCAGGAAATTATGACTGATTTCTCAGGGATAACTGTATCAAGGTCTTCCACCAAGAGAGAAAACATCGACTTCGCACCATTTTCAAAGGCCTCTGACAATGTCTTGCCTCTACCTCTGATCCCCATGTCAGCACCGTGTTCAAAAGTCTCAAAGAATGCCGTCATGTCTGCCCCACTTCTTGCGTCCCCATTCTATCCATCCCCAGGTAGAAAGCCCGGTAAAGACTATAAACAGGGCTGCCTGTGCATAAATTCCGTGATGGATATTCACGATTATCCAGCCGATGTTGGCTACTGTATAGACTGCAAAACCAGAACGTTTTTTTCTTATGTTCAGTATTGCCCCTATTATACTGAGAGCGGTTAGTGCCCATGGGAAAAGATGATTCATGATTCCGCTGAAAATACTCCATCTGCTGCGTTACTTCAATTTCCTCGTCCATACGACGTACAATA
>JAUXDR010000223.1 GCA_030618205.1 Deltaproteobacteria bacterium
TTTTGGGCATCAATTCCATGAGCTGACCTTTGTACATAACAGCTACACGATGGCTTACAAACTGTATCACAGGAAGGTCATGTGAGATAAACAGGAAAGAGAGTTTATGTCTTTCCTGAAGGTCAAGGAGCAAATTTATGATCTGGGCCTGTATAGAGACATCGAGAGCAGATGTCGGCTCATCTGCAACTATCATCTTAGGAGTTGTGGCAAGGGCCCGGGCCAAACCGATACGTTGGCGCTGGCCTCCACTGAACTCATGTGGATAGCGGCTCAGGATCTGTTCGTCCAGGCCGACTTCTTTCAGCAGTCTTGTCACCCGCTCTTTATAATGGTTCTTGGAGCACAGCCTGTGTATTTTCAAGGGTTCGCTCAGTATCTTAAAGACCGTTTTTTTGGGATTCAAGGAGGAAAAGGGGTCCTGGAAAACCATCTGTGCGTGACGCCGGAAATTTTGCAGCCTTGTTTTATCAAAATCAGCAATGTCATATCCGGAAAAGAAAACCTGTCCGCTCGTAGGAGATTCAAGACCCAAGGCTATCTTAGCCAGTGTGGATTTACCACAGCCGCTTTCTCCCACAAGTCCTAAAATCTCACCTTCCTTAACAGATAGATTAACCCTGTCCAAAGCCTTAATCCTGTATGAACCTGAGGCAAAAAAGCTATGCCGTACGGAATAGTCCTTGCTGACGGCTTTGAACTCACAGATCGGATCTTTCATATAGGATGATTATACCGCAAAAATTCCTGAAATATGATTCCGCTCAAAATGCCTCAGATGCAAGGCGCGAGATTTCCGAGGAACGAGGCGTACTCAGCGTACGTCGCAGTGACGAGGAAATCGAAGCAACGCAGCAGATGGGGTATTTTCAGCGGAATCATAGGATGATTCTCGGAACCTCGCTCCAGAGTCCTTCAAGGTCGTAAAAATCCCTTATGGGTTCGTAAAACAGGTGTACAATAACGTCTCCATAGTCCATCAATATCCACTTACCCTCCTTTTCCCCTTCAATTCCCCTGCACTTGATCCCCTTCTTGCGAAGGTTCTTGCGCATCTTGTTTGCAATGCCCTGGACATGCCGGGTGGATCGCCCATGGGAGATTATGAAAAAATCAGCAATGGAAGAAAGACCTCTCATGTCCAGGATTACAACCTGTTCCCCCTTGTTTTCCAGGATTTCCGAAACTATTTGTTGAGCTGGTTCCTCTAAAGATGCGACTTTGGATTCTTTATGCTCTAAAGATGGTGAGGGATCGCCTGTCAACTCAGCATACAAGTTATTTTTTTCCATATATATCCTGACTTCTTCAGGGACGAGAAAACGCACAGAAAGACCGGATCTTGCCCTGCGCCGTATATCAGTCCCTGATATTGCAAGGTGAGTTACTGAATAAAGGTAGATAGTACCTTTATCATGGGCAATAAAAATGTCCTTTTCCCCCTGGATACTATGATTTGGAAACGCCCGGGATATGACCTCCTTCAACACTGACGAGTCTTCATGATCCCGTCTTATGATTACCAGAGAGCCATAGTCTGTGAGGCTGCCATAGTCCTTCCATGTCTCAATATCGAGAAAAGCGTCACTTCCCAGAATAAAGAAAAATTCCGCCTCATCTTTATACCTTTCTCCAAGCTCCTTTAAGGTGTCAATGGAATAGGACGGCCCGGGACGTTCGTCTTCAATGGCTGTAGCCTTGAAATGGTCGGTAGAAGTTACTGCCAGTTCCACCATGGCAAGACGATTGGCAAAGGGCGTAAGGGTTGAGGGCTCCTTATGTGGCGGCAGGGCAGCAGGCATAAACCAAATTTCATCCAGTTCCAGGGCCTCCCTGATCTCCTCAGCCGACCTGAGATGGCCAAAGTGAACAGGGTCCAGCGTGCCTCCTAACAGACCTATGCGCACACTAGCTCCTTATCTGGCCATCACCAAAGGCTATGAATTTTGTGGTAGTGAGTTCCTCAAGCCCCATTGGGCCATAGGCATGCAGCTTGGATGTGCTGATTCCTATCTCTGCTCCAAGGCCTAGCTCTCCACCGTCATTAAAGCGGGTTGAGGCATTTACGATAACCAGAGATGCATCCACCTCTGACAGAAACCTCCTCGCCCTTGCATAATCCCTTGTGACTATGGCATCAGTGTGATTCGAACCGTAACGGGCAATATAGCCCATGGCCTCATCCATGCCGGCAACCACTTTTACAGCAAGGACCAGGTCCAAAAACTCCTTTCCCCAGTCCTCATCAGTAGCTGCTTTGGCAAAAGGTACCAATGCGCAAGTGCGCTCACACCCCCTGAGTTCCACATCGGCATCCTTGAATGACTCAGCCATTAAGGGCAAAAACTCATCTGCAATATCTCTGTGTACAAGCATACCTTCCATGGCATTACAGACCCCGGGCCTCTGCACCTTGGAATTAAAACAGACCTCTTCGGCCATATTCAGGTCGGCCCACTTGTCTACATATACATGACACACGCCCTTGTAGTGCTTCAGCACAGGGATGCGGGAATGCTCGGCCACAAAACGGATAAGGCCTTCACCTCCCCTTGGGATTATGACATCTATTTCCTCTTCCCTCTTCAGAAGCTCTGTGACTGCCGCCCTGTCAGTGGTTGAGACTACCTGCACCGCCTC
>JAUXDR010000170.1 GCA_030618205.1 Deltaproteobacteria bacterium
GTGGCAACCGGAGAGCCCCTGGACAAGGCTGGAAGTTATGCCGTCCAGGGTATCGGGGCATTCATGGTGGAGCGGATCGAAGGTTCGTATTCAAACGTAGTTGGACTTCCCGTAGATAAAGTAATCAAGTATCTTATGGAGCTGGAGGTCTTAAAGTTAAGAGACAGCGTAGTATGACAGAATAACGGAAATTTAATTGAGCATATGATCCCGCAAAACTTGCAAGAGCTGAAGTCCCGGATAGCAGGGGCCGCACAAAGGAGCAGCAGGCGTCCGGAAGATATACGCCTGCTCGCTGTTACCAAGACAGTGCCTATGGAGAGAATACGAGAGGCCATATCCTCAGGCCAAAGGCTTTTCGGGGAGAACTATGTGCAGGAGGCAGCAAAAAAGCTCGAGTCCCTGGGGGACCTTTATCATGAGACCACCTGGCACTTCATAGGGCACTTGCAGAGAAATAAGGCCAAGATTGCAGTGCAGTTGTTTGATTGTATAGAGACTGTGGATAATCTGAAGCTGGCCCGTGCCCTCGATAGCCACGCAAAGGCAGCAGGAAAGAGATTGTCTGTGTACGTCCAGGTAAACGTGGCACAAGATCCCAGGAAATCGGGCCTTTCTCCGGAAGAGCTTCCGGTTTTTCTCACAGAGGCTGCAGAACTATCCGGTATTGATATTTGCGGTCTGATGACCATGCCCCCCTGGGAGCCGGAACCAGAGTCATTAAGGCCGTGGTTTAGGGCCCTTCGTGAGTTGAGGGATGAGATGAATGCCGGGTTGGGGCGTAGTCCGAGGCTCAGGGAACTGTCCATGGGAATGTCTCAGGATTTTGAAACAGCAATAGAAGAGGGGGCCACTGTGGTGCGTATCGGGACGGCATTATTCGGCCGGAGAGAGTGCTCAATAGGCAAAAGAGATGTTTGATATATTTATCAGGACACATTTTTCAGCCGCCCATTACCTCCGAAACTATCCCGGAAATTGTGAACATCTTCACGGCCACAACTGGGATGTAGAGGTCGTGGTCAGGGCTGAAAAGCTGAATAAAATAGACGTGGGGATTGATTTTCGGGACCTTAAGAAGGCAGTGGCCGGAGTATTGTCTGAACTGGACCATACCAATTTAAACGATCATCCACGGTTCAAGGACAAGAATCCCTCATCAGAAAGGTTGGCAGAGTATATCTACAGCCGTGTTAAGGAAGATCTCAAGCCTTTTGGCGAGATAGAGCTGGCAAGAGTCACTGTCTGCGAGACATCCAAAACCGGAGTCACGTATTGGGAGGACTGAGATTATCGGTTTCCGAGACCTTTCTGAGCCTTCAGGGAGAAGGTGCATGGGCTGGATGGCCCTGTTTTTTTATCCGTTTGTCAGGCTGTAATCTCAGGTGTACCTATTGTGACACACGATATGCTTATAATGAGGGAAAAAAGAGGGATATTCCAGGCCTTATTGATGAATGGAGGAAGAGCCGGATTGGCCTTGTGCAGGTTACCGGAGGAGAACCCCTCTTGCAGGCAGAAACGCTCATATTGCTTGATGCCCTGCTGAATGAAGGGGCCAGGGTACTTCTGGAGACCAACGGGAGTCTGGCCCTTGGGAATGTCCACAGGGAGGTTATTAAAATAGTTGATAGAAAGACCCCAGGGAGCGGTATGGAAAAATTTTTTCTTAAAGAGAACCTTGGTTGGCTGAATCAAGGGGATCAACTCAAGTTTGTGATAACAGACAGGGAGGATTATGAGTGGGCAAGGGAAGAGGTTATCAGACTGTGCCTTTCATGTTATACAGAGGTCCTGTTTTCTCCAGCATGGGGAGGGCCGGCCCCGTTTCATCTGGCTGAATGGATTATAGCAGACAGGCTTTCCGTGAGGTTCCAGATCCAGTTGCATAAAATCCTCTGGGGAGAAAAAAGGGGTACTTGATTGGTAAAAGGCGTTGACAGGATTATTTAAATAATGTAAAAGCAGTTTGAAGCAAATTCTGAATGGGGGTTCATTCGGTCTAAACTCCTATTTTTATTAGATGTTGGGCCTTCGGGGGAAGGAAACAAAAAAATGATTGATCTTGATTATTCATTCTTTGCACAGCTTATCGGGTATTTGATCCTGTTGGTTATCCTGAATGGTATGCTTTACAAGCCTATTCGCAAATTGCTTGCAGAGCGTGCATCCCGGATGGCGTCTATTCAGAGCGACGTTGATAAATATGAGCGCAATGCCGAGCAGCTTCTTAAAGATTTTGACACAAAGTTGGCTGAAGCTCGCGCATCCGGGCAAGGGGCAATGGAAAAGTTGAAGCAGGGGGCCAGGGAGGAAGAGCATCAACTGTCTGAAGCCAGCAATAAGGAAGCCGATGCCAGGAAGCAGGAGTTGATGGCTGAACTTACATCAGAGATCGACGGGGCAAGGAAGGACCTTACGGCAAAAGTTGAGGCCTTTGCTATGGATATTTCGCAGAAGCTTCTGGGGAGGGCTATATAATGGAGTATAAGAGGAAGGGTTGGGCTGGTACTTGGTTTCTGGTCGTGGCTTTTTCTTTTGTGGCCCTTTTGATAACCATGGGAGGTTGGGCAGGGGCTGCTGACGAAGGGGCAGTGCACGATACTCCGGGTGTTGAATCAGTCCATGATACTGCCACAGGAGAAGGTCATGAGATAGCATCCCATGGTGAAGAGGGTGCCGCTGGGCACGGAGAAGAAGGGCATGGAGAACATCACGGGCTGAGTCATGACAAGATAATGAACTTTGTTTGGCATTGCCTTAACTTCTCCATTCTTGCCTTTTTTCTTGTAAAATTCCTGCGCAAGCCAATTACAGGTGCCCTTAAAGGCAGGACCGAATCGATACGGGCTGCATTTGAAGAGCTGGAGGCCAAGCGGGCTGACGCAGAGCGCAAGTATGCAGAGTATGAGGGCAAGCTTTCCACTATGGATGAACAGGCAGAGCGCATACTTAAAAGTTTCACTGAGCAAGGGGAGTCAGAGAAAGAAAAGATTATAGCCCAGGCCCACGAAGCTGCAGAGCGCATCAAGGCCCAGGCAGAATTTTATGTGCAGCAGGAGCTTGCCAAGGCAAAGACCGAGCTGCAGACCGAAGTGGCTGATATGGCCGTCAAGATGGCGGAGGATCTAATTCGCAAGAACCTGAATGAGGAGGATCATCATCGTCTCATCAGTGAATATCTTGAAAGGGTGGTGCAGAAAAATTGACCAATACAGTCATAGCTAAAAGGTATGCTAAGGCCCTCTTTGCCGTTGCCAAAGAGGAGGGGAAGCTAGAGGCCTATAGTGAGGCGCTGAAGGACATAGACGCCTTTTTGGAAGGAAGTCCTGATGTAGAGGCCGCCCTTGTCAGTCCGGTGTTTCCGGCTGACATTAAACAAACAGTCCTGGAGGAGATTATCAAGGCATCAGG
>JAUXDR010000213.1 GCA_030618205.1 Deltaproteobacteria bacterium
GTCCTCCCAAACTCAACATCCAGCAAAAAGACGGCTCATTTGTCCTTGAAAACAAACAAAACAAAAAACTTCATCCGCTCCACGCTCCTAATCCAGTTGCCTGTATGCATCCCACTCACCGCCGCCTGTCCTGCCAGGCCTGCCATAGTACATGGGTACCTCAGTGCTACGGCTGTCATGTCCGGATGGACAGAAGCAAGACCCAGTTGGATAAGATTTCAATAAAAGAGACCCCGGGGCTTTGGGAAGAGTTTCGTTCATTTATCCGTTACGAATGCCCGCCTTTGGGAATATTTGAGCATGGCGAAGAAGGACAGGAGGCTCTTTCTGAAAAGGGCCCGCTTCAAGCCGAGACCGGAGAAGTGGTTGTCCTTGTACCCGGGTGACAAGATTTCATTACCTTCCTGGATGGAGGCGGCAAATGGACAGGTTATTTCAGGCGACTCACTGTCTCATGGATGGACCCCCATACCACGCAAAAGGAGGGACGCTCCTGCAGGGAATGCCACCAAGACCCAAGGGCCCTAGGGCTCGGTCAGGGCAATTTCTCATTTGGACCTGATGGATGGAAGTTCACTTCCTCTCTTTCCGGTCCTTCTACCTCCCTGGACATAGACCACCCTCTGGATGCCTTTGTCGACATAAAAGGCAGACCCCTGGTCCGCACATCAAGAACTGGACTCAGACCCTTTAACTCACATGAACTTGATAAAATCCTCTATGTTGGACTCTGTCTTCCATGCCACACAAATTTTGACGACCCTGTAATGAGAAATTGGACTCCTGGGAAAGCACCTTCCCCTTGCCCCTATGCCGGTTTTGCCGACCGGCATACTTCACGACATCTGCCTTGAGGTGGGTCGCCTTTTTTTACCGGCTCGGCATACGAAGGGCTCCGGTTGAAGATCAGGGGGAACTTGTCGGCATGGTTTCTTTGTCATCCCTGATTCTGGGGTAACCTCAAAGCTGAAAAACGTCTCCAAGATTCCCGCGACATAAAATTAATGAACTTGCTCCCTCTTCGTCTTTTTCTCGTTGGGTACCTGGAAGACCAGTGTGGCGGTATACTTCATCTGGGTGTATTTTTCTTTATCTTCGCCGGTGGCTTCTGTTTTGAAATAATAGCGGACAAACCATCTGCCGGGCCGGGTCACGGGCATCACGATATTTCCTCCTGTCACTTCAGTGGCCTGGTAGAATAAGTCTTCAGATTCCGTGGAAAATCCATTATAGGTGGCATCCCATGTGCCTTTGCCCTCGTATTTTTTCCCATTGTAGTAAACCTCAAGCTCCAGATTTTCTCCTGGCTTGATTGTTGAAATATCCCGGGTCGGAACAAGCTCCAGTTTTTGACCGATCTTATACGGAAAGTTTTGCGAAGGTTCTTTGCAGACAATATAAGTTTTGGTGTGTTGAGTGCTGTAAAGGCTCTTTTTGATGCTTTGGGCTTTATCCATAATGGCGTTTTTAGGTTTGATGGTATGGCGCTCCCGGCCCTTTTTGTCGATATAAACAGTGTAATACCCAGGGTTGGTCTCGGCTGCCAGAACATAAGTCCCCGGATGATCATAGCTAACCATATAAGAATGGAGACACGTTTCGTCTCTGATTTGGAGTTGCTTCACATCACCTGTGGGCTCAAAAATTTTAATATACTTTAGTTTTTTGCTTCTAATCCCATCATCCACTGGAATGTGGTGTCCGTAGCAAAAAAAGAGGGGTGAAGACTTGCCCTCGGTCACGAGGTAGCGGCTCGATTGAATATAAATGGAATGGGCAAGAGCACTGGATGAAAGAATGGTAGTGAAAGCAATGAATACAAACAAGTAAAATAAACCATTATAAGCTTTCAGTCTTGAATCGTAACTCGTTGTAAACATAAATAGAGCCTCCTTGAATTTTTTATGAGTGATATGTAATTGCTTTTTTACGTTCCGTAAAGCGGACATCTGTATGGATGTTTCTTATAGTAGCAATCTACTATATTTTGTATATATTTATTAATGATTCCATTGGAAAAATGAATCTTGCTCAAAATACCCTGTCCCTGCCTGTGCATAGCACGCAGACAGGGGCAGGGTGGGAGATTTCCGGAGAGTAGGCATATATCATGGCAAATTTAATAGAATCCAGCCGACCGGCTTCATCAAGTACGGACAGTAGTCTTCCAAATACGGATCTGCTGCTGACTAATAACGCACTTGTTGTGTTAGCCCGCAGATATCTGAAGAAAGACGAGCAGGGCAAAAATTTTGAAACTCCTGAAGAGATGTTCAGGAGGGTGGCAAGGACAATTGCCAAGGCAGATCTTATCTACGATGAGAATGCCGATGTAGACGCCCTTGCCGAGACCTTTTATGAAGTCATGACCTCCCTGCGGTTTATGCCCAATTCGCCGACCTTAATGAATGCGGGCAGAGAGCTTGGACAGCTATCAGCGTGTTTCGTGCTTCCAATTGATGACTCCATTGAAAGCATTTTTGAGGCAATACAGCATACTGCCATGATTCATAAAAGCGGGGGAGGCACAGGCTTTTCCTTCTCACGGATACGTCCTAAGGGAGATCGGGTCAAATCCACGCAGGGAATCGCAAGCGGCCCGATTTCCTTTATGACCATATTTGATGTGGCTACCGAGACAGTCAAGCAGGGTGGTACCAGGCGTGGTGCCAACATGGCTATTCTAAGAGTGGATCACCCTGATATTGAGGAATTTATTACTACCAAGACGCGTATTGACAGGCTCAACAACTTCAATATTTCCGTGGCGTTGACAGAGAAATTTATGGAGGCGGTTGAGCG
>JAUXDR010000270.1 GCA_030618205.1 Deltaproteobacteria bacterium
TTTCATCCTTTTCTCACGGCACCACCGTGGCCACGAACGCGCTGTTGGAAAGAAAAGGCGCAAAAGTCGCCTTTATCACGACCAGGGGCTTTAAGGACCTTCTCTCAATCGCCAGGCAGAGAAGGCCGAGGCTCTACGATTTTGATTGCTCCCGGACAACTCCTGTGGTGAGTCGTAACTTATGCTTTGAGGTTGTCGAGCGTCTTGCCCCTGATGGTACTGTGATCTTGCCCCTGTCTTTAAGCGATGCTTTTGCGCTGGCGGATCATGTTATGGAATCCGGCCCAGAGGCCGTGGCGATCTGTCTTCTGTTTTCTTACAAAAACCCTGCCCACGAAATTCTCCTTGAAAAGGCCTTCAGAAAACGTGGCATGCCCGTATCCAGGTCTTCAGAGATCATCCCTGAGTTCAGGGAATTTGAAAGGGCATCGACCACGGCCATAAATGCCTTTATTCAACCGGTTGTCCAGTCTTATGTGCAAGAGATTCGTAAAGCTATCAGGGAAGTTGGAGGACCCCGGGATTACGACATCATGAAATCCGCAGGCGGTGTGGCGGCATCAGGCGAGATCCACCCTGTTGAACTACTGCTTTCCGGTCCGGCCGGAGGTGTATCCGGCGGGCTTCTGCTGGCAAGGCTTACAGGAAGAAAAAATCTGATTACTTTTGATATGGGGGGTACAAGCGCCGACTTTTCAGCCATTGTGGATAATACCCCCTTATGGACTGATGAAGGCGAGATAGACGGTCTTCCAGTCAGGATTCCCACGCTCGACATCACCACCATCGGCGCAGGCGGCGGCTCAATAGCCTGGATGGATAAGGGCGGGGCGCTCCGCGTAGGCCCTCAAAGCGCCGGTTCCGAGCCCGGTCCGGCTTGCTACGACAGGGGCGGCACCATGCCGACCGTGACAGATGCCAACTTCCTTTCCGGACTCCTTCACCCCGAGTCCTTTTCCGGCACAGGCATCACACTCAACCCGGACAGGGCCGGCCAAGCCTTTCGCTCTCTTGCACTATCAGCAGACCTTAATGTGGAAGAGGCCGTGCTGGGCACGCGTTCCGTGGTCAATGCGAACATGTTGCGAGGGATTCGAAGGGCTACTGTGGAAAAGGGCATTGACGTGAGAGACTGCACTCTTCTGGCATTTGGCGGTGCAGGGCCCCTTCATGCAGCCGAACTTGCAAAAGAACTCGGCATAAAGGAAGTCCTTGTTCCACCTATGGCCGGCATGTTTTCAGCTCTGGGGATCTTGCTCTCCGCAGTGAGGCTTGATTTCGGGGAGACCGTTTTTGCTGAATGGCATGCCGGAACCGGGCAGGTCGTAGATCGCATTTTAGACTGTTTTAAAGAAAGGGCATTGCAGTCGTTTCAACGCCAGGGACTAAATATCAAAGATGCAGTGTTCAGGCCATTCCTTGATCTGCGCTACAAAGGACAGAGTTTTCATCTCACTATTCCTTACGGCAAAGGGGCTGACATGGCCGAAAGGTTTTACCAGGCCTTTGGAAAACGCTACGGATACACCCTGGAGAATGGTCCTGCTGTAGAAGTAGTGACTGTGAGACTTTCAGCCATCATGCCAAGAGAGGAAATTTCCTTGCCGGGAGTTAAAAACGTGTCCCCCTTGCCGCCTGTTGCCAATAGGACCATTTTGCTGTCTTCCGGCCCTGCTCCGGCACCTGTTTATCAACGAGAAAGCCTTTGGCGATCTTTTTCCGCCAAAGGACCCGTGGTGATAGAAGATGAAGGATGCACAGTGTTTGTGCCTCCTGAATGTGAGGTATCAGTGGAGGAAAATGGTTGTCTCAATCTAATCGTTGGGTGAAAAAAAGGGATCTGTGCGGTTAGCCGTTACTGGGGATAATTTAATTTTTCCTCTCTACTCGAATCACTTTTTAAATTTGACAACCCATCCCCTCAAGGCATATACAAAGGGTTAGCGAATAACAAGAATCGGTATGGACAAATTTGGAAGGCCCGATCGTCCTGTACCTCTCAATCAGTTTGACTACTAATCTATCTCATAATATCC
>JAUXDR010000036.1 GCA_030618205.1 Deltaproteobacteria bacterium
ACGAAAACACGAAAGATTGAAAGCACGAAATAAAACAACATTCAGGCTTTCGTGTCTTCGTATTTTCGTGCTTTCGTGATCATTTTTTTATCTTCAAACCTGTTTGGTTCCGGCTTGTCCGAATTAGGAATTAACAAAAGGCCTTCAAGCCATCAATCTTATTATTCTAATTCCTCAATTCCTCAATTTCTTTCACCAATCCCTTTCTTTCTTCGTAAGCACGCCGCACAATTTCTACGTCTGCAATGAAGTGATCAACCTCCTGCATTGTAAGGGCCTGTGGTCCGTCGCACAGGGCAACTTCCGGCTTGGGATGGCACTCCACCAGAATCATATTTGCCCCGGCAACCACGCCTTGGGCCGTAGCGTGAAAGATGTCGAGCAGGCCGTCAGGTGCGCGGTCCCTGGAGCCGACGGAATGGGTCGGGTCAATACATACCGGGAGCCTTGTCAGTCTTTTCACAACCGGAACATGGGTAAAGTCCACAAGATTACGATGGGGTTCTCCCATTCTGGTTTTAATTCCCCGCAAACATATTACGATGTTGCGGTTTCCCTCACTGGCAATATACTCGCAGGCGTTTAATGACTCTTCCAGACTGAGTCCCATGCCCCGTTTGTACAGTACGGGGAACTCATGCTGAGATCCCACTGCCTTGAGAAGCTCAAAGTTCTGGGCATTTCTTGTACCTGTTTGCAGCATCACTCCTGTGGGACGTCCGGCCTGTTCCAGGGCATCCATGATTTCTTCGATATGTATGGCCCTGAGTACCTCCATGGCCACCACCTTTATTCCGTATTTCCCGGCAAGTTCAAAGACCCAGGGCAGACATGATTTCCCATGACCCTGGAAGTCATAAGGGCTGGTTCGGGGTTTGTAGGCGCCCATGCGGGCGGTAGTAATATTCAGTCTCTGAAGTTTCCTGAAGATTATTTCTACGTGCTCAGGCGTGTCTACAGCACAGAGCCCGATGAAGATATGAAGGCAGTCCTGGTTAAATGCAATCCCATTATACTCAAAGCCGATCTGATCTAACTGTCCGCCATGTCGGCCTATCAAGCGATATTTACTTGAGACCCTTATTACTTTTTCCACTCCGGGCATACGCTCCAGGGTCTCAAATGGCAGGTCATGAGTGGGGCCAATCAGGTAAACTTCCGTCACTACCCGGATAGTGCCCTTAACATCTGAAATCCTGGGCTTGATATCGGGGAACTGGCGAACGTAGTTCATTAGTTGGGACATTTCGGTGCTATCGGGGCCGATACCCGGCTTTAAGATTATGATCATTGGTTTTACCTCTTGTTACCGTTTACCGCAGAGAACGCAGAGAGACAATTTTTTGTGTCGTGGTATATAGTAATGCGATAATGATAGTTTTCTTTTCCATTGCTTGCAAGGGGAGAGTAACCAGGGAGACAGGCTCTCTTTACATAGCATGAAGTGCAAAAACAGGATAGGAGAGTACGTCAGGTCCCTCAAGGCATCTCCCGGACTGGGACGCCAGGTGGTGTTTCATAAAGAGGTTCCTGCCACAGAGGCCTGTTTCAACAGTCCTGCAAGGCCCTGGTCCGATGAGATGCAAGTGCTTCTTGAAGGTAGCGGCATCTCCCGCCTTTATTCCCACCAGGTCTCGGCTATTGACCTTGTACGCTCCGGCCGGCATATAGTGGTATCTACACCGACAGCCAGCGGAAAGACCCTGGTATATAGCCTTCCTGTGATAGAGCAGATCCTGGAAAATCCATTAAGCCGCGCTTTGTACTTATTTCCACTAAAGGCCCTTGCCCAGGATCAGATGAAGGCATTCAGGGAATTGACTGCCTGCCTTGACAGGGAGCGGGCCCCTACCTGTGCCACTTACGATGGAGATACTTCTGCCTGGAAAAGGAAGCGATTAAGGGAACTGCCCCCAAATGTGCTTTTAACCAATCCTGAGATGCTCCATCTCTCTCTTCTGGCCCATCATGAAAAGTGGGCCACATTCTGGCAGGGCCTTACCCACGTGGTAATAGACGAAGTTCATACATACAGGGGTGTCATGGGCTCCCACATGGCCTGGGTATTTCGCAGGATGAACAGGGTCTGCGCCCATTACGGAGTCAGTCCTATACTGGTGTTTTGCTCCGCCACGGTTGGAAATCCTTCCGAGCTTACTTCCAAGCTGTCCGGGCTTGATGTGCAGGCTGTCACCAAAAACAGTGCCCCTCATGGCAGGAAACATGTGATTTTCATTAATCCTGAAGATGGGGCTGCACAGACCGCAATTAAACTGCTCCGGGCTGCCCTTCACCGTGGTCTCAGAACCATAGTTTATACCCAGTCCAGGAAGCTTGCCGAGCTGATCAATATCTGGGTAAGTCAGAGGGCAGGTTCTATGGCCAAGCGCATAAGTGCTTACAGGGCCGGTTATCTGCCGGAGGAAAGGAGAGAGATTGAAAGGAAGCTCTCAAGCGGTGAGCTCCTGGCAGTGATCTCTACGAGTGCCCTTGAGCTGGGTATTGACATAGGGTCGCTGGATCTCTGTTTACTCGTTGGCTATCCGGGCACAGTCATGGCCACATGGCAAAGGGGAGGCAGGGTAGGGCGCAGCTTGCAGGATTCAGCCCTTGTGCTCATTGCCCAGGAGGATGCACTTGACCAGTACTTTATGCTAAATCCAGGGGATTTTTTTAAACGGCCTCCTGAGTCTGCGGTATTGAATCCTGGAAATCCAGTGATTATGGGCAGGCACCTGGTGTGTGCCGCATCAGAGGTCACAATACGAACAGATGAATCCTGGCTCAAGGAAAGAGAGGTAGCAAAGGCCATCTCTAAACTTGAGTCCAAGGGAAAACTCCTGAGGAGCGAAAATGGAAAGGAGCTTTATTCTGTCCGCAAATTTCCTCAAAGGGGTATTAATCTGAGAGGCGTTGGCCAGACTTATCAGATAGTCTCCAGGACTGACGGCCGCACCATAGGGGCAATTGACGGGTTCAGGGCCTTTCGTGAGACCCATCCAGGCGCGGTCTATCTGCATAGGGGTGAAAGTTACGTGGTTGACCGGCTTGATATTGAGACCCGCATCGTAGAGGTGTCACCTGCCAAAGTGGATTATTTTACACGGGTAAGAGGCAATAAGACCACTGAGATACTGGAGGTATTCGGGAAAAAGGGGGTGTATGGGACCAGTGTGTTCCTGGGACGACTCAGGATCACAGACCGGATCACCGGGTATGAGAGAAGGCATGTAAGGGGACAGCGTCTATTGAATATCGTACCTCTGGATCTTCCACCACAGGTCTTTGAGACAGAGGGCCTCTGGATAGAGATCCCGAATGAAGTCCGGAAGGCAACAGAAAAGGCCTACATGCATTTCATGGGTGGAATCCATGCCCTTGAACACGCTGCTATTGGAATATTACCACTTCTGGTCCTGACTGATAGAAACGACCTTGGTGGCATATCCACTCCCTATCACCCGCAGGTTCGCAAAGCCGCGGTCTTTGTTTACGATGGGGTACCAGGTGGAGTGGGCCTCAGCCGCCAGGCCTTTGAAAAGGCAGAGGAGCTTTTACAGAAGACCTTAAAGGTCATTGAGAGTTGCCCCTGTGAGTTGGGGTGTCCTTCCTGTGTACATTCCCCCAAGTGCGGCTCCGGCAACCGGCCGATAGACAAGAGAGCCGCTATTTTTGTGTTAAGGGGTATTGTAGAAATCAGGCAGGGGTTTAGGAGCAAAGGGAAGAGGGAAAAGGGTCAAGGGGCGAAAGACAAGAGGCAAAAGCTCGAAAAAGCTCCAGGTTCAATTCCCCGATTTGGTGTCTTTGACCTTGAGACCCAGCTTTCCGCCCAGGAAGTTGGAGGATGGCACAGGGCGGATCTGATGAAGGTGAGCTGTGCTGTTCTCTTTGACTCCGGGAGGGACGCCCTTCTGGAGTTCCTGGAGCCTGACATCCCCGAGTTGATTGAGCGCTTATCTGAATTGGACTTGATTATAGGCTTCAATCTGAAACGCTTTGATTACAAGGTGCTCTCTGCTTACAGCGATCTGGATTTCTGGGGCCTCCCAACCCTGGACATTCTGGAAGATGTTTACACAAGGCTTGGCTACAGGCTTTCCTTGGATCACCTGGCAAGCGTCACTCTCGGCACACAGAAAACCGCCGATGGTATGCAGGCCCTTAGGTGGTGGAAGCAGGGAAAAATTAAGGAAATCCTCGAATATTGCAATAAGGACGTGGCCATTACAAGGGATTTATTCCTTTATGGATACAAAAAAGGCTATTTACTTTTTAAGAACAAAGCAAGGAAAATAGTCCGGATTCCAGTGGACTGGGGGCATAATTTTCTGATCCGCTGAGCACAAGGCCGACAATCCCTACCCATGACTTGACTATTGTATTACGCGTAGCAAGCGGTGGCATAAAAGATCTGTTTTTCACTGCGGGTATTTACCAAAAAAAGGCCGTGATTTGGGCACTCGATATGTCTAAAATTACATGGGGTCGGGAATAGCTGACGAAATATCAGCCTTAAGCTCTTCCAAAAGCTCCTCGCCGCCTCCAAAACTGTGCTCCGGCCCGGGGAATGCACCGTTTGTTACTTCATCAATAAAGTCGTCTAAGGCTTCCTTGATCTTCGGGGCGAGATTTGCATAGCGTTTTACAAAGCTCGGTGTAAATTTTTCAAAAAACCCGAGCAGGTCGTTAGTTACAAGGACCTGGCCATCGCAGTGTGGGCCTGCTCCGATACCTATGGTAGGGATGGGGACTATCTCGGTAATTATTTTTGCAAGAGCAGACGGAATGCACTCCAAGACAAGTGAAAAGGCCCCTGCATCAGCCACTGCCCTGGCATCTTCAAGTAGCTTTTTTGCCGATTCCAGGTCTCTGCCCTGTACTTTGTATCCACCAAGCGCTATTGCTGTTTGGGGAGTGAGGCCTATATGTCCCATAACAGAAATGCCCGCCTTGACAATTCTCTCAATGGTAGGGGCCATGTAAGAGCCACCTTCCAGCTTGACGCCGTGGCATCCGGCTTTCTTAAGAAACATGCCTGCGTTTCTCACCGCCTCATTTTTGGAGACCTGGTATGACAGGTAAGGCATGTCTCCAATCAGCAGTGCTCTATTAACTCCTCGCCGGACTGCGCTGCAGTGGTGGATCATTTCCTCCATTGTGACCGGCACTGTTGAGTCATAACCCAGGGCCACCATGCCCAGAGAATCACCCACCAGAACTATGTCCAAACCGGCTTCATCTATTACTCTGGCCATACTGTAATCGTAGGCCGTAAGCATGGTGATTTTTTCACCTGAGGCCTTCTTATTTTGCAGATCAGCGAGTGTGACGGCCTTTGAGGCCTTTTTTTCTTTCATTTGTCAAGTAGAAGCAAGAAAAATTGAATATTCAATATTCAATCATTAATTGTCAATAAAAAGAGCCGGTGGAGACCGTCATAAGCCGGGTTCTGTCCCCTTGTGCGATCCAAGGTGGTGATCATTCATCTGGGGTGTCGATTACTCGACACCTCATGCAACCTACCCGGGAGCTTCGAGCGGGCCACTCTCAAGCGCTCCCCTATTTGGTCTTGCTACGGGTGGGGTTTACCAAGCCTGCAACGTCACCGCCGCAGCTGGTGAGCTCTTACCTCACCTTTTCACCCTTACCGGGCAAACGCCCGGCGGTATATTTTCTGTGGCACTTTCCCTAGGGTCGCCCCCGGTCCGCGTTACGGACCACCCTGCCCTGTGGAGCCCGGACTTTCCTCCAGGCAAAAGTATTGCCTGGCGATCACCGGCCGTCTCCGCCGGCAAAAAATATAGTTTAACCTAAATTGAGCGATTAGCCTTTAGCGGTTAGCTATTAGTTTAATGATTACAGGATGTTTTACTATTACAAACTTTCACCCGTTGGGTGTTATTTCTAATTAACGTAATGCCCTGATTTTTCAGAGCTAAATGCTAATGGCTAACAGCTAATCGCTCAACTTAAGTTTTACTTACTTCTAAAGCATATATCAGACGCTGGCAAGAAGGACAAGTTAAGATTTTTTCATCTCTTAGCAACTCATTATATAGTTGCGGAGGAATATTCATGTTACATGCAGAACAGACGCCATCAGTCACTGCTGCTACGGCAACACATGCCCTCCTGTCTTTGAGGAAGTTATATTTGGATAACAGGTTCGGGCTTATATCTTTGGATACAGTTTGTCTCTCCTCAGTTAAGGCGGAAGTCTTGGCGTCCAGTTTGGCCCCTAATTCTTTGATGCGTTTTTTCTCTGCCCTTATTTCCTTGCGATACTGCTTGACCTGTTTCATTTTTTCTTTGATTTCTTCCTCCAGAGAGCCGGTTTCCTCCATGATGGCCAGAATTTCGTCCTCTCTGGCCGTGTTGGCCTTCTTTATTTCGTTAATTTCTTTTTGCAGTGCCTGATATTCCCTATTAGTTTTTAACGAAAAGAGCTTTTTCTGAGATTTTCCAAAACGCATATTCTCCAACTCAAATTCATCCTCTACGTCAACTTTCCTTTTCTGAATTTCAGTTATACGTTCATTGAGTTCATTGAGTTCTGCCTCTTTGGATGAAAGGTGCTCTTGAAGGCCTTCAAGATGCTTTGGAGCAGAGGACTTTTCCTCATTTATCTTGTGAAGTTCGAGATCGACACCTTGTAATCTTACTAGAATTGCAAGTTCTGGTTTCAATTTTTGCTCCTTGTCTAAAAAAAGGAAGTATTTATAGAGAGCAAGGGCCTTGCACCAGGCACCAACTCGCCGGTTTTCATATTTTTATTTATCCAGAGCCCGAACGGGGATCTTTCATCGTCAAAAATATCTACTTTTAAGTCCCATCCCTCATCTGATGCCTGCTGTTTCATATATTCAGCCATGGCCGGCACTACAGGCCATTCTGTGTAGAAATGTCCTGCGTCTATGATGGCCTTTCCCATCTGTTCTGCTTCCCTGGCAATGTGGTGCTTGATCTCAGCACTCAGAAAGAGGTCGGCATCTTCATCCACAGCCATAGGCCAAAGGTCCGATCCGGAACCTCCGCAAAGAGCTACCCTGGTAATCATTTGATCAGGGTGGCCTACTACTAAAAGGCCCGGATTTCTTAACATGCTTGAGACCTTGAGCATTATCTCAGCTAATTTACAGCCATAGGGAAGGTTGCCGATTCTTCCCAGTCCCACTGATGGCGGATTTGGTTCAGATGTCTGCAGAGGTTTTACGTCAGAAAGACCAAGTGCATCGGCCAACAGGTCGCTAACGCCGCCAACAGTCGAGTCCAGGTTGGTATGGGCTGCTGCAAGGGCTATGTTTTTGCGCAAAAAACCCGCCAGAAGGCGGGGAAGTTGTTTTGAGATGTCAAGGGAGCTTACGGGCTGGAACAGTAAAGGATGGTGTGTCAATACCATCTGGGCCTTTTGCTCAGAGGCTGCCTCTAATACATTTTCTGTGGCATCAAGGGCGACCATCAGTCTTTGAACAGGCGCATCCGGGTCTCCAACCTGCAACCCTGTATTATCCCACGATTCTGCTAGTTCAGGAGGTGCCCACTTGCTAAGAACATTCCATATCTCACATACAGTTGGAGTCATGGTGGTTATTCCACTTTTTGATTCTGCTTGAAGCCCTCAAGACTAAAAAAGGTGCAACATGATGGAGTTGCACCTTCTGCTTTGCAGATTGTCCGGTCTGAGATGATTTTGATTCAATACCGTATTCAGTCAGAATTTTTACTATCCTCGCATTTATTATAAATGGGCCCACCAGGATTCGAACCTGGGACCAACCGGTTATGAGCCGGTG
>JAUXDR010000232.1 GCA_030618205.1 Deltaproteobacteria bacterium
CTTCACGGCCGCGTTCTATCAATGCCCATTTTTCCTCAAGCTCCAACAAGGTCTTCTCAGCAGATTGCAGCCTGTTTTCTTCCTTAATTAAGAGCTTTTCATGCTGCGAGGCCTCTTCCCTGAGCTCCTGAAGGCTGTCTTCCGCATCAGTCAGGCCCTTACGAATCGCAGCTAAAGCCTCTTCCGCCTCGAGGACTTCCAGTTCGAGCCTTTCCCGATCTGCGACATTTTTAGAAAGCTCTGCCTGCACACCGGACAGGTCGGCTGAGAGACAATCTTTTTCTTTTTCCAGATCCGTCCTTTGTCCCAACTCAGCAAACCACGCATGGGCAAGGAGTGCCTGATCCAGTTGATCCTGCTCTGTCCGCAGCTTCAGGTAGCGCTCTGTTCTTTTTGCCTGTCTGGAAAGAAATTTGCGTTGACGTTCCACCTCGACCAAGAGGTCTTCCAGCCTCTCAAGGTTTTGTTTTGTCTGAGCCATGCGGCGCTCGGCCTCGCTACGCTTGGCCCTGAACCTGGAGATACCCGCCACCTCCTCAATCAAGAGACGACGATCTCCCGGTACCATGTCCACGAAAGCACTAACCTGACCCTGGTCTAAAATGGAGTAAGCCCTGGTACCAACTCCTGTATCCATAAAGAGGTAGTGGATGTCCTTCAGCCTGCAACTCTTGCCGTTAATACGATATTCAGTGTCCCCTGATCTATGGATGCGACGCATTATTTCGATCTCAGGGGTATTTTCATACCCCGGTGGGACAAAAGAACCTTTGCTTTCCACTACCAAACGGACCTCAGCCAGGTCTGTTCGCCTGTCATTATTCCCGTTGTAAAGTACGTCGTCCATTTTCTTGGCCCTGAGCATGCTGGGACTCTGCTCCCCCAATACCCACCTGATGGCGTCAACAATGTTGGACTTGCCGCACCCATTGGGCCCGACTATGGCAATAACACCATGGGTGAATGACAGTTTTGTGCGTGCAGGAAAGGATTTGAAGCCACACAGTGTCAGAGAATTAAGTCGCATAAGCTATCTGTACCGGATATCTTTCAATCTTAGTTCGAGTTGCTTTCGACCCTGCCATACATTGATACAAGGCATGCAGGCAAGCTCAAGCTCCTCCCAGGGAAGACCCAGCTTATCTCCGTGTCCCCATCCCACCAGATCCACTTTTCCTTTAATGTACTCATTTTTCAAACCGGTCCGGGATGTGAGAGAAAGTTTCAAGTGGCCGTTTCCAACAACTCTTGACTGACGGACGGAGAAATCCCGAATTGCAAACAGAGGGGCTGGATAGCCCGCACCAAAGGGCTCCAGATGCTCATAGAACCGGGAAAAACCCGGATCAATAAGTTCATCAATACCGGCAGTGCAATCAACCATAAGCCTGGGAGAGATGTCGTTTTGCTCCAGAACCGAGGCCACGACTTTTTGAAAAGCCGCGCAGAATCCTTCTACTGAATCAGAGGGCAACCGCATCCCGGCAGCAGCCCTGTGGCCGCCAAAGGAACTAAGGTGGCCGGAACAGACACAAAGAGACTCGTAGAGATTGATTCCTTCAGGACTGCGGCCCGAACCATGGGCCTCATCTCCGTCCAGCGCAAGAAGAATCACAGGCCTGTGGAATTGCTCTACCAATCTGGATGCAACTATACCTATAATGCCTCTTTTCCATTCAGGGCTCGACAAGACATAGGCGGCCTGCTTTTCAAGAGATCGGATTTTATCTAATGCTTCATTAAATATATGCTTTTCTTCCGCCTGGCGCTCCTGGTTGAGCAGGTGCAATTCATTGGCAAGCTGCTTTGCCTCTGACTCATCGTCTGTAACGAGTAACCTGAAAGCCTTGTCCGCATGAGCCATCCGCCCGGCGGCATTTATTCGTGGAGCGATACGGAAGGCAATATCCGTGGAAGTAATGCCGGAATCCAGGGAACATAATGCCTTCAATGCCTTGATCCCCGGCCTGTCGGATCTACCAAGTACCTCAAGTCCCGCCCGGACCAGTATGCGATTGTCCCCCAAAAGCGGTACGACATCCGCCACAGTCCCCAAGGCTACAAAATCTAAATATTCCTTGAGATTTGGCACCTGACCAGTGTTCCAATGCCCAAGCTCATAAAGACGATGTCTTAAGGCCCTGACAAGATTGAAGGCCACACCTACGCCGGCAAGTCCTTTGAAAGCAAAGGTGCAATCAGAACGCTTGGGATTCAGCACTGCCAGGGCCATGGGAAGGGAATCAGGGGGTTCGTGATGGTCGGTGATAATGACATCCATCCCAAGCTCCCCTGCCAGGGCGACTGCTTTATTATCCGATATGCCGCAATCAACTGTAATCAGAAGCTTGCAGCCTCTGGATGCGAGATTCCTTAACCCGTCTGCATTAAGTCCATAGCCCTCGTTCTCCCTGTGGGGAATATAGACTGTTACCTTTAGTCCAAGCCCCTCAAGAAATCCAGAGACTAAGGCTGCTGAT
>JAUXDR010000235.1 GCA_030618205.1 Deltaproteobacteria bacterium
CCCCTTTGAGCTCAACAAAGGCCAGCCCCGTCATCCCGAAAAACTCAAGCGTGGCCGTGGTGTCCACCTTAATTTGGGTGCCATGTTTGATTTTTAAAAGGAGCTCCACCTCTTCGGAATTTTTCGGATTTATACCTATATGCTCCACAGTACCTACGTCAACACCCATGTATTTAACGGAAACATCAGGGCTCAATCCGGAAACCGATTCCGACATATAGACATAGTAAAGGTCATATGCCTGTTTGCCGCCATATTTGCCTAGCCAGTAAGTGAAAGCTATCAGACCTGCCAACAACAGAACAACAAAGAGTCCGACAATCGTATAATTGATTCTACCTTCCATTCCGACTCCTTATCAGCCCCCGCTTTCCCCTGAAGAACTTTTTGATAACGGGATGAGGATTTTGTCTGACTTCATTAAGAGTGCCTTCCGCAATCACTTTCTTTTCGCCCAGTACGGCAAAACGGTCAACCACAGTCCAGATGGAATCAAGATCATGGGTGACCATTACAACGGTTAATCCAAGAACCTCCCGCAGTTTAAGAATCAAATTATCAAAGGCCTCCGCGCCGACAGGGTCCAGCCCTGAGGTCGGTTCATCAAGAAACAGCAGCTTCGGGTCCATAGCCAACGCCCGTGCCAATGACGCCCGTTTGACCATGCCGCCACTCAGTTCCGCCGGATAGAGATCCGCTGCATGTTCAGGAAGACCAACCATATTTATTTTCAAGCGCACGATATCCTGGATCAGTTTCAAGGGGAGATCAGTATACTCTTTGAGTTTTATCCCAACATTTTCCCTAACCGTGAGAGAAGAATAGAGGGCGCCGGCCTGAAAAAGCACACCCCATTGCCGCCGCAGCATGGTTGCATCGGCACGGGTAATCGTCAAAAGGTTTTGACCAAGAACTCTGATCTCTCCTGACTGGGGACGCTGCAGCATGATTATCTCTTTCATTAAAGTTGATTTCCCCGATCCGCTGCCACCAAGAAGCCCATAGATTTCACCCTGGCGTACATTCAGGCTGATGCCGTCATGGACCACGTTTTTGCCGAACCGGGTCACAACATTTAAAACTGTGATAACGGTGTCACTCAAATGCCAAGCTCCGTTAATATTACTGAAAAGAGTGCGTCACATGCAATCACCAGGAAAATAGCGTTAACAACACTGATGGTGGTGTAACGTCCTATGCTTTCCGTACTTTTAGAGACCTGAAAGCCTCGAAAGCAGCCGACTGAGGCGATAAGCCAGGCGAAAAACGGACCTTTACCAATACCAATCCATACATGTTTCATTTCAAGAGCAGTCTGCAACCGGTTGAGAAACTCGGCATAAGAGAGGTGCAGATGGACATGAGAGATAAACATGCCGCCAAGAATACCGACTATATCGGCAAAAAAAATCATAAGCGGCAGGGCAATCATCAGGGCCATGATGCGCGGCAGCACGAGAAAGCGGTGGGGATCAAACCCCATGGTGCGCATGGCATCGATCTCTTCAGTTATCTTCATTACGCCAAGTTGTGCGGTATAAGAGGAACCGGTACGACCGGCCACAACTATGGCGGTGATAAGTGGGGCAAGTTCCCTGGTGACCGAGATGCCGATCATGTCCACAATGAAGATATGGGCGCCGAACTTCTCAAGCTGCACAGCAGCCTGGTAGGCGATCACAATCCCGATTAAAAAACTGGTCAGGGCAACGATGGGCATTGCGCGTACGCCGGCATCTTCAATATTTTTCACAATTGCGCCAAACCGGATGGAAAGCGGATGTAGCAAAGAGGTTAGAAAAATCACAAAATTTTCGCCGACAAAAGAGAGAAATGCACCCATATCCAGCACAAACGCCACTGAGATTTTTCCTATTCCGTTAAAGATCCTCAGTAAACGGGAGGAAAAAGCAGGCCCGACCACAGGATGTCCGGGCGCATACTCTCGCAGCAGCAGATACATCTTTTCATGCTCATCCTTGGCGCCAATGACTTCAATGGAGCAGTTGTTGGACTTCAGCAAATCGTAATAGTGGATAAAAAGCATCATACCTGCCGAATCAACACGCCCAACATCAGAAACATCCCACTGGATGGATACATTGCGGCTTGCCATGGAAAAGTGTTCCAGCATCCCGGCGGCATCCCGAAGAGCATCAATCGTCCAATCGCCGGAACTCTTGAGCAGTATTACTCCATCCGTACTTTTAAGCCGTCGTATCTGTGCCTTTTGTGACTGGATTAATTGCATCAGCTTACTATCCGTTTATGAACCATATCAAAATGGTGGGCATCCTTCATTCACCAGTTTACACTAATCAAACATCGGATTCCTTGTTGTCCCGCGGACGCGTGCGCCAGGCAGTGCCCTTTTCACGGAACGTCTGAAAGGCATAATAAAGCGCCGGGACCAGAAAGATACCGAACAGCGTTGACGCC
>JAUXDR010000284.1 GCA_030618205.1 Deltaproteobacteria bacterium
ATGTCCCCAATAGGTCCTTCATATATTACCGGTTCAATGCCCATCTCTTTTAATTTGGCAGAAGGTACTTCACCTATCTTTGTGACATAGACCTTGCTGCAATCCTTGAGCAGGCCTGATACCTGCGCAAATCTCTCCGGATCAAAGGAATGATCCGGGTCGCCGACAGAATAAGTCACCGTAGGGCGTTCTTCCACGAATGTCATTTTGTCATTCAACTCATAGATCAAAAACCGCTCGGCCTTGCCGAAGTGGTCGTTTACATTTACCCCGTCTGTTGTAACAACACCAATCCTTGTTTTGGCCATTACATGCCTCCTTTATCCACACCCCATCCCGGTCCCGATGCACCCTGCCGTGTGTGTTAAACTTATACGGCGTCCTTTAAGGCTTTGAATATCCAGGCATTCAAAGACAGCCTCAAGCCCTTCCTCAATAAACCCATACATCTCAATTGGCTGGATGCCGGCCTGCTCGAGTATGGCCCTCGGGCTCTCCCCCATGGCGCTTACAAGGACGGCTCGGCAATCACTGAGCGTTTCCGAAAGCTCAAGCCATCTTTGCCGTCCTGTACCGGGTGGTGGTGCAGGTCTAGTGTCTACCAGAGTAAATCCGTACTTTTCCTCGCCATAAATCAGAAATTTACTTGCCTCACCCAAATGCTGGTTCACCAGCATTCCTTCCTGGGAGGCCACTGCCACATAGGGACGCCTCTCTTCCGGCTTTATGGGAAGCGCTGCACATGCGGCAAGATAGCTTCGAAATTCACCTATCCTGTCATGACGGAGCAGTCCAACCGCATCGGCCCGGCACCTTGCGCAATGACGCATCTGGGGAACATACTTTTCTGATTCATTTCTGATCCTTGATATAAGCTCTCTCGTGGGTTCGGATATATGTTCAAATGAACTCCCCGGAGTGGGCAACATGGGGATACAGTTCAACAGATCAACCCCCAGGCTGCCCATGGTTTTTGCCACCTCAATGATGTGATCATCGTTTTTACCAGGCACTACGATAGTATTTACCTTTACTGTGAAACCCCGTTCCTTGAGCATGCGTATTGCTTCAAGCTGGCGGCCTAAAAGCAGCTCAGCCCCCTTTTCTTTTCGGTAAACCACGTTTCCGTCACGGACCCAGGCATATATCCTTGCGCCAATTGCGGGATCAATGGCATTTACGGTCACGGTCACGTTAGTAACGCGAAGCTCGGCCAGGCGATCAATATATGGACACAAGTCCAGCCCATTGGTTGCCAGACAGAGAATCAGGTCCGGGAACTCCTCCCTTGCCAGTTCCAGTGTCTTCATGGTAGCAGCCGGATTGGCAAACGGATCTCCCGGTCCGGCAATACCCGCCACGCTGATCCTTGGCTCTTTTTCAAGGACGATCTTAAGGTATTCAACAGCCTGCCATGGTGAAACGACCTTGCTTGTAACCCCTGGCCGGCTTTCATTAACGCAGTCGTATTTACGATTGCAGTAGTTACATTTTATATTGCATTTTGGGGCCACCGGGAGATGTACCCGTCCGTATTTCCCCTTTACTTTTTTATTAAAACAAGGATGGTGTTCAAGATTCATTTTGCTACTCCTTTCTCAGCCCCATATCACACATATGTATATCCAACGGGAGAATCATTCTGTTTCCTTTCTATAACTGCATTGACTATCCGGTCGAGTAAGGACTGGGCACCTCTGTAGCCGACATGGAGTATGCGCTGTGCCCCGATTCGATCGTGAATAGGGAAGCCGACCCTGATCAGAGGGATATCCAGTTTTCTGGAAAGAGAATAGCCCTTGCTGTGCCCCACAAGGAGATCAGGTTTTAAGGATTCCGCCTCGCTCGCAATATCGAAAAAAT
>JAUXDR010000201.1 GCA_030618205.1 Deltaproteobacteria bacterium
GGGGTAATGCCTTTCCCATTACAGACTATCCTTATTGAATCAATCCATACTCGCCCCCAATAAATGTTGTCCGATACTTGAAAGGGGTAGTATCCAACTTCGAGATCCAGTTTCTGTAACCCGTCTTTTATTCTTTTGATCGTATTGGACGGGACATCACACTTTCCATACTTATTTCTGATACAATTCTGAAATTCCATTTGACCTGTTCTTTCGAGTAAAGAATAATAGTGACTATTTTTCAAGGCAAGACATGGCAAAAATCGGGTTGCGTGTCAAGTATTATGTAACACATAAATTTCACAAAGGCAGGTTAAGGGTCGAAAAGAATTGCAAAGGTCTTAAGTCCGGGCTTATGGGGAGTGCAATATGAATGATGGAGACAAAACATTTGCGGCAATTCAGATCGGCCCAATTATCCTTTACTATGGAAAGCAAAATGCTATTTTGAAGAAGTAAAGGAAGATAAAAATCATGAAGGCTTTCGGACCGGTTCCGTCCAGACGCTTGGGACGCAGCCTGGGCATTAACAATATTCCTGCAAAGGTCTGTACGTATTCCTGTGTTTATTGTCAGGTGGGCCTTACAACACAGATGCAGGTTAAGCGCTGCGCATTTTATAGACCAGGGGAGATTTTGGAAGAGGTTGCGGAACAGACCGAAAGAGCAAGAGAAATCGGCGAATCCATTGATTACCTTACTTTTGTAGCTGATGGCGAACCGACCCTGGATTTAAATCTCGGCCGTGAGATCGAGTTGTTGAGGCCTTTGGGGATCAAGATCGCAGTGATCAGCAATGCTTCTCTCATCCGGCACACGGATATCAGAGAAGATCTAATGAAGGCTGACTGGGTTTCTTTAAAGATAGATTCTACGCAAGAAGCGATCTGGCGGAAAATCAACCGTCCCCATCGGCATTTGGACCTGGTGTCCATTTTGGATGGGATGCTCGAATTTGCGGGCATTTTTAAAGGAAAACTGGTAACTGAGACAATGCTTGTTAAAGACATCAATGACAGTAATGATCATATTACAGAGATTGCTGATTTTTTAGCCCGACTGAGCCCTGACATTGCTTACGTATCCATTCCCACAAGACCGCCTGCACTAAAGTGGGTACAACCTCCGGGTGAGGAAGTGATAAATCGGGCCTATCAGATCTTGAATGAAAAAAATGACAGCGTAGAATACCTAATTGGTTATGAAGGCAACGCCTTTGCTTTTACAGGAGATGTTGAGGAAGATCTGCTGAGTATTACCGCTGTCCATCCCATGAGGGAAGAGGCCTTGAATGAGTTCCTGTCCCAGGCAGGGGCTGATTGGTCCATTATCCATAAAATGATTGCTCAAGGTCAACTCATTAAGATGAATTATGAGGGAAATAATTATTATATGAGGAGACTTTCTGCAAGACATACATGAAATGTTAGATCATTCATCAAAATCAGATGGGTTACGTTCCGGTCGCGAGGCTTTGCAAACCTTGTGGGAGCAAGGGCTCAGGGGACGGGAACTCCTTGTGGAGCACACCAGGATTGTGGATGCCTTTTTATCAGAGGCCTTTTCTGCCTGTCCTGAGGCCAAGGAAAAAATGGCCCTGATAGCTCTGGGGGGATACGGAAGAGCAGAACTTTTCCCATTTTCAGATATTGATGTGATGTTGCTTTATGAACCAGAGGTGGAAGACAGGGTGCCCGCTGTTGCTGAATCCGTCTTTTATCCCCTGTGGGATGCCGGTTTTGAGGTGGGCCACGGTGTGAGGACTATTGATGCCTGCCTGACTGACGCCGAAAAAGACTTTTACTTTCAGGTAGCACTATTAGATGCCAGGTTTATCCATGGAGACGATTCACTCTTTCCCCGGCTGAAGCACGAGTTCATTCAGAGATTTCTAAAGGGCAGAAAAAAAACCTTTGTGGAGGACATGATTGCTCACAGAAAGGAAAGGCATAGACGATTCGGAGCCAATGCCTATCTCCTTGAGCCCAACATTAAGGAAAGCAGGGGGGGGTTGCGGGACATCCATTCGATTTTATGGACTTCCAAGGTCCTTTTTGGACTGGAAGATATCAAATCCATTGAAGAGGCAGGGCTCATTACAAAGGAGGAAAGGATCGCACTGGAAGATTCCTGGGATTATCTGCTCCGGATAAGAAACAGGCTCCACTATATTAAATCCCGCAAAAACGACAGGCTGTTTTTCGAATATCAGGAGGAAGTTTCCAGTTTCCTTGGTTATAAGGACAGTAACAATATGCTTGGTGTGGAACACTTCATGAAGGAGGTTTACGGACATCTACAGACCGTAGCTGTCATATCAGATCTGTTTTTTGAATGTGCTGACGAGGTTTCGAACCTTTCCCCATGCAGCAAAGAAAATAAAATTCTGGAGCCCGGCATAGAGGTCATTGATTGCCGCATAAACCTCACAGAGCCATCACTACTTGAGAAATGTCCCTATCTGTTAATGCGGCTTTTTGCCCATGCGGCCAGGACCGGCCTGCCTATACATTACAGGACAAGACGGCTTATAATCGCCAACTTGGACCTTGTAGACGAAGACTTGAGATCCTCAAAATACATGGCCGAGGCCTTTTTGCAGGCGCTTCAGGATGGCGAAAGGCCTTTGGAGGTCCTAGATGCCATGCTGGATACAGGCATTCTTGCCGCCTACATCCCGGAGTTTTCTGAGATCAAATCCCTGGCCCAACACGATGTTTACCACGTTCACACAGTGGATAGACACTTACTCCAAACTGTTGCCGAACTCCATCTCCTGAAGGAGGAAGAGTCCCGGATTTTTATGGCCCTGGAATCACCTCACATACTTTATCTCGCTGCCCTGTTACATGATATAGGAAAGGGCCGCGGTGGACACCACGCTGAACGCGGGGCTGAAATAGTCAAGGATATCGGTAAAAGAATGGG
>JAUXDR010000275.1 GCA_030618205.1 Deltaproteobacteria bacterium
CAAATATCAAGGACTTCTGTATAAGCGGAGACGAGTCAGAGCAAGCCGTTTTGGTTCGCGAACTGTTCAGACAAGCAGGCCTTAGCGGTCCCACAGCCCCCTTTAACACCCTTATCAAGACAAAAATATGGGATGAAGAAGAAAATCTTGAGTTGCTTAGATATGAAATAGACACCGAGTTTTCCAAAGCGGTCATCAAACAAGCGGAAGCGCTGGCTGAATTCCCGGTAGATACAAAAAAAGATGGCCGGGAAGATCTGACCGGCCTTCATACTTTTACCATAGATGGACCGGAAAGCCTGGATCTTGATGACGCATTGAGCTTTAGAAAGGTCAATAATGAATGGGAAGTTGGCATACATATAACCGACATCGGGCTCCAGGTAGAACACGACACCCCTTTATTTAAAGACTCAATCCAGAGGGGAACAACCATTTATTTGCCGGACCGTAAAATCTCAATGCTTCCTGAAATACTTTCCCAGGGGGCTTGGAGCCTTGAGATGGGAACGGGTCGCAGGGCCCTATCCTTTTTTATATATTTGGACCCGAAAGGAAACATCCTCTCCCGGCGAATAGTCCGTAGCGTAATCAATGTTAAAGAGCGCCTCACATATGAGGAGGCTGAGGCAAGAATAGCAGAAGGACATCTATTTCACACTCTCTATGAACTCTGCGTGGCCCGCCAGACCAGAAGAATTGAAGACGGCGCCCTTCCTCTGCCCATCCCCGAACTTGTCATGCAGGTTGATGAGACTGGAGAAGTAGAGGTAGGACTTTCTCAACCCGGGCCAGGCCGTTTTCTTATAGCAGAGTGCATGATTCTGGCAAATCTTGTAGCAGCCCAATTTTTAAGGAATCATGCCATTCCGGCACTTTACCGAAGCCAACCTCCACCAAGGGACCGCATTATCTCCGGGAACGAAACAGATCTGTTGGCCAATTTCAGGCAAAGAAGACTCATCAGTAAAGGTAATCTGGGGACTGAGCCTGACATACATCACGGTCTTGGTCTGGATGTATATACCACTATAACTTCTCCATTAAGACGTGGGCTTGATCTCCTTATGCAGCAGCAGATTACATACATGCTTGCAGAAGGCAAACCACTTCACGCAAAAGAGGACCTGATAAAATTTGCCATATACCTACAACAGGGCCTTAATGCTGCTGCTGCAGTACGCCAGGCAAGGACCCGTTACTGGCTGCTGAAACATCTGGAAAAAAGGAAAGATACACCACTTGACGCCTGGATACTGGAAACAGGTCACCACAAGATACTTGCCGTACTTTCGGATTATCTTCTGACTGTGGAACTTCCGATAATACCGGGACAGAGGTACTCCTGGGACCAACAAGTCAAGGTGCGAATCAAAAAAGTCAACGCAAGGGAAAATATTCTAAAAATGGACTGGGGACACTAGGAATTTGGTGATTTGGTGATTTGGTGATTTGGTGATTGAATCACGATGAAAGCCCCCGACATGAACGTTTAGGTATAAAATTATGAAAAATAGCAATCTTCACAGAAATATACTTATAAGCTCAATTTTGTGTTACGGCAGTCTGACAGGTCTGGCGGGCGCAGCAGTCTATTTTGATCCCACTCTTATGAATAACTGGATCGGCCCTGCCATTCTGGGAGCCCCTCCTGCAATTGGCCTGATCTTCTATCTCATAGCAAGATCGTGGACGAAAGGAATTGCTTCGCCTTTGGAAAAGGAAAAAGTTGTTGGGCCTAAGGCAGAAGAGGAAATCACAACAGGCCCTGAAACAGCACCGCCTCAGGACAAATTTTCGGTCGATGACGACTTCAATCACCAAATCACCAAATCACCAAATCACCAAATTCTTCATGCCTCGGAGATCGCTATAGTCCAGACTTTGGGCTTGCTCCAACGGGAAGGCAGGCTCATTGACTTCCTGCAGGAGGACATAGAGCCATATGACGATGCCCAAATAGGT
>JAUXDR010000267.1 GCA_030618205.1 Deltaproteobacteria bacterium
GGGAAGTCAGAGGTAAGGAAGTCTAAAAGATGCTCTCTTATCTTCTGTGCGGTAGAGCACTCAAGAAGATCTCGAACCAAAGCGCCACATTGGTTCTGGTTACTCATTCGAATCATGCGCTTGATCTTTGGTATATCCAAGGCATTCATGCTCAGTTCGTCCAGACCCATGCCGATAAGTACTGGAAGATACATCGGTTCTCCTGCCATCTCTCCACAAACTGCCGCCTCAATTCCTGCTTCATGGGCTGCCTCTATGATATGATAGATCATCCTCAAAACACCGGGGTGTAAAGGCTCGTAAAGATGTGCCACATATTCGTTACCTCTATCAATTGCCAGGGAATACTGAATGAGGTCGTTTGTACCTATACTAAAGAAATCCACTTCTTTGGCAAGGACATCCGCCAAAAGTACAGCAGAAGGGACCTCTATCATAATGCCTGTCTTGATATCTTCATCAAATGGAATTCCCTCTCTCCGCAGCTCATTCTTGGTCTTCTCCAAGTGTTCCTTGACCTGAATTATTTCTGACCTGCCGGATATTAAAGGGAAAAGCATCCTCACATCCCCGTATGCACTGGCCCTGAGTATTGCCCTGAGCTGTGTGCGAAACAGATTTGACTCTTTCAAACAGAGCCGGATCGCTCTCAGTCCGAGGGCTGGATTGCTTTCATCGTCCTGAGAGACTGACGACAAGAACTTGTCCCCGCCAATATCCAGAGTACGGATTGTTGTTGGAAAGGGTGACATGCGCTCTACGACTTCTTTGTAAGCCAGAAAAAGTTCTTCTTCAATGGGAAGCTCCTTGTGAGCCAGATACAGGACCTCGGTACGGTAGAGCCCTATCCCCTCAGCACCATTGGATATGACAGAGGAAATTTCCTCAAGGAACTCTATGTTAGCCTTGATCTTAAACCTGAATCCGTCCTGTGTCTCTGCAGGGAGGTTACTGTATTGGATTACATCCAGTCGATATCGTATGTAATCCTCCTGTTTTTCCCTGTAATGTCTTAAGAGCTCATCATCCGGATTTACTACTACTTCACCATATAGGCCGTCTACAATCAAAGTCTCCCCGGAAAATATGGAAGACGTGGCGTTTTCCAGACCCACAACTGCGGGAAGACCGAGCGATCTGCCCAGAATCGCCGTGTGGGATGTTCGGCTCCCCATGTCTGTAACAAATGCCAGGATTTTTTCTTTGGCCATTTGGACCGTATCAGCAGGAGACAGATCGTGTGCCACCAGTATAACCGGTGACTCCAGCTGGCTGAAATCCACAGAAGGACTCCCAGACAAGAGCTTTTGGACTCTCCGCACTACGTACTTAATATCTTCAAAACGTTCCCTGATATACTGATCTTTTACTTGCTCAAAGAGTTCTCTAACATGGTCCAAAGCATTATTGAGGGCCCACTCTGCGTTAATCTGCTCTTCAGAAATTAACCTTAAGGTCCGCTCATAGACCATTCGGTCTTTGAGTATTAACAAATGGGCTTCAAAAATCCCTGAATGTTCTCTGAGTTCCTCGGGGATATCTGCAATCAACTTTTTTATCTGATTTTCCGCCTCAGAGACACCCTTTACAAATCGTTCTTTCTCCTGGTCAATCTCGCCTTTTTCAATTTGCCTTTTTAAGATCTTAACCTTGTGATAATCCAACAGGAAGGCAGGACCAATGACCACTCCAGGCGAAGCCCCTATTCCTTTTAAAACTGCCGAATCACCTTTTTTTTCTGACATCTTGATTAATCCAGTTCGCCAAAGCGACTTTCTACTAAGGTCTTAAGATCTATCACAGCCTGGTTTGAATCCGAACCAACCGCCCTGACTGTCAGGACGCTCCCACGAGGGCAGGCAAGGGTCAAGACCTCAAGAATATTTTTCCCATCTACTTTCTTCCCATCTTTCACAAGCCATACATCAGCATTAAATTCACTTGCCTTTTGAGCAAAACGGCAGGCTGGCCGGGCATGAAGCCCCAGCCTGTTATATATAGTCACAGTGGCTTCACATTCCATGATTTCAAACTAGTAAATCGTATCAAAATAAAGGCTGCAGACCACTGGAAGAAAACAC
>JAUXDR010000062.1 GCA_030618205.1 Deltaproteobacteria bacterium
TTTCACATCGGGTTTGAAAGAGGTTTCCGGTATTCTAGCTGGATCGATCACCCTGAACTGCTCCCCTTTTTGTCTTCTTTCCAGGGCTGCTGCCTGCTCAGCCTCTATCTTGCGAGTCAATAAGCTTTCATAGGATAGCCTCAGGTTGTCATAGTCACGCGTGAGGTCAACCAGTTCCTGCTCCCTCTTGGGCGTGTTCTCAATGCGCACCTGATACACGACTATCTGTTTCCGTACCTTATCACTGGCTTCCCTTATGGCCTTGATGTCTAATTCCAGGCCCTTTAGCTGGTACTTGAGCCCTACGATGATGGCATTCACCGGGCCTCCCGCATCAACGGGAGCCCCACTTTCCATACTTACTTCCGCCCCCCCGTTATCCGATGCCAAGTTCTGTATACCCCGCTCTTTCTCAAGCCTGGCAATAAGTTTTTTGGTACTCACAACGTCAGGATAAGTATCAGTGTATCGAATTCTAAGAGACTTGAGCCTTTCCCTCAGGCCTTCCAGGGTGGTCGGGGCGTGAAGGGCTGCCTCCCCCGGGGAACCGGCAAGATCAGCAGCCAAACTCAAGTTGCTCCTCTCTTCTGCAATTTGGCGCTGCAATAACAACTTCCTGTCTTCAGCGCTCCTGATATTTTCCTGCTGAGTCTCAATTTCATCCTGAAGACGCTGGAGCATGGCCAGGTTGCTCTCCCTCTGCTCAGGAAGCTCACCCATATGTCCTATCTTATATTGTTTCAGCTCCTCTTCCCGGTGTTTCAGCTCTCGATAGACCTTTTCAAGCTCTTCGGACAGAAACTCTGCTGTACCACTGGCCTGCGTCTCCCTTAACTTGAGATTTGCCTCAATAAATACATTGGCCAGGGCATTGACGACCCTGGTAATGAGAATAGGATCCGCACCCTCATAGGACAAAATATATGCGTTCGTGCGGGCTGCCGTGGGACTGTCTATTTGGATCTTCTTTCTCATTGCCCCTACAACTGTCTCCATTGGTAGACGCTCCCTGGCCCCGGGGTAAAGGTTGAACTGCTCTATGATCCGCTCAAGACTTGTCCGGCTGGTGACCTCTTGCCATATACCCCGAATACGTTCATCAATATCTCCTGTAATTGTGGACCGCACATACGCCTCAGGGACCCGCTGCGGCACGACCACTATGGTAGTGCTCGTACTGTAGATCTTTGCAGAAAAAAGGCAGTACAGCAAACCTGCCAACAGAAACGGGATCATACCGAAAATGATCTCCCACCTCCTGCGCAAAAGCAGGGAAAGGTATAGAAAAATGTCCAAGGGCTTTTGTCCACCCTGTCTAATCGCCATAGATCCTTACTCTTGAGCCTTTTACAAAATCAGGTTTTCCAGGCATCTTCTCTGTCTGTGCTCCCATCAGGACCTATCTCCATTCATAGGTGCCTCTCAGCCTTAAGAGTATCAGGCTGTCCCGGTATTCATCGTCATCCTCAGAAGAGGATCTTTCCCGCTGGGTCAACTCAAAGGCACCGGTAAGCCAGTAGAATATCTCATAGGACGTGCCTGCCGATACCTCCCAGGTTTCATCTCTCGTACGCTCTTCCTCCTCGGCCTTTTCATACATGTATGAAGTTGATGCATATAGCTCGATCCTTGGGGATATACTGTAGGTGGGGGAAAGGGAAACACCCCTGTACTCTGTAAAACCCTCGGCTTCTGCACCGGAATAATCTAACCTGTAGCCCCCTTCACCGCTGAGAGTTACGGAGCCTCTGGAAAAACTATGGATCAGGTCAAGGCCATATACAGGTCCCTCATCTGACCCGGATTCCTTGGGATTAAAGAAGAAGCACCCTAAAAAGCCGCTTAGAGCCCACGATGGTCCAAAATCATGATCAAAACCCGCGGCTACGCTTTGCACATTATAGTCGTCTTCCTCTTCGGCCGGGGCCTTAGATGAAAACAACACAAGTCCATAGTCTAAGTGAAGCGTAGTATGCGAAGACCGACGCCACTGATAGCCAAGGCCAATTTCATTTACCTCATTGGACGGCTCTTCGTCTTCATAATCTATTCGACTCCAAGAATAGCCCAGCAGGAGACCATGGGAACGGGTGAGCCAGTATTCAAGCTCCAAACCGGGACCATACTCAACATCATCTTCAATATCCGGATCTCTGTTTTGGACACGGTTGTCAAGATACGAGATGGTCACCCTGTCCTCTTCGCCAAATCGATAAGTAAATCCCGTATCCACTATGTTCCTGGAATACTCATTCCTGGTCTCTCTCACCCCGGTATACTCCGGATCCTCTTCCAACGGTTCCTCAGACCTGTAATAAGTGTCCATTATGTGCCAGGATAGATTTCGGCTGAGCCTTTGATCCCAACTTAATTCAGCCCCGTGCCCGATATAGTTGTTCTCGTCATGACTATTAAAGTTATAAAGATTCATGGTATAGCTGGCCGCAAAGGTCCTGGTTGCACTGACCTCTTCCAACCTTAATTCAGGACTGAGTCTGGTTATGAAATCAGAGGTCTCGTTGTCAGAACTTAAGTATATGTTGCTGTCATAGCTTTCCTCCAGTTCAAGAGCGGGTAAAAAGCGCCACTCTGCCCATGAAGTCGCAGCAAATAAGACTGCAACCACAACCAAGATAAAGGCCCACCCTAAAAACCGGGGAGAACAAAAATCGAACGGCTTCATATCGATTTACCTCATAATATCGAAGCTAAGGAACTATTATAGTATCCCCTGGTTGTAAGATTATATTTTTCTCCAGGTGCTTACCCTTTGAAACATTCTTGTAATCAAACTTTATTCGCGATTGTTTTCCATTTTCCTTGCGCAGAATAACAACATCCCCTTTATCTGCCCACTCTGCAAGCCCTCCTGCCAGTGACAGTGCCTGAAGGACTGTCAGATCCTGTTGTAGTGGATACTGGCCGGGAGATTCGACTTGTCCCAACACAAATATATTCTTACTGTGTATTTCCAGGACAGCCACCGACACTGTAGGGGATTCCACGAACTCGGCCAACCGTTTCTCAATTCCGGCCCTTAGCTCCAGGGGAGTGAGTCCGGAGGCCTGCACGTCATTCAATAAGGGCAAAGTTATCTTGCCATCAGGCCGCACAGGTATTGTGCGAGACAGGTCAGGTTCTCTCCAAACATGTATCTCAAGTACGTCTGTGGGACCGATGATGTATTCGTCATCCACAGAGGTCTTCTCCTCTTCAGTATCATCGGTTGCTGCTATAGCTTGCCACATGGGACAAAAGAAGACGCCGGCAACCAACAGGATTAGAATCGTCTCACTTCTAAACCTTGCCAAAGCACTCTGGAAAAATGAGCCTGTTTTCACCATCCTTTACCCCTTTCGCCCCTTAAGATATTCTTCCCACTCCATGGGCAGCAGATATTTCTTATTATTATTGCATTCCTTACACACAGGCACCAGGTTGTTCTTAATGCTTCGACCCCCACGAACCAGAGGAACCACATGATCCATCGTAAGACCAGAGGGCCCGACGCACCTCCCACAGTAGAAACAAACACCTTGAGCACATTTCTGGTGCCACCACCTGCTGCGCCTGATCTCTCTGGCCTTGGATTTTTCCCTCTTTATATCCCCTTCGGCAACAAATGCCGAAAAATAAACTGTTTCTTTGACTTCCTTCATAATTTTACATAAAACGAATAAAAAACTTTTTTATGTTTATTTTATCACACAACCTACAATAAAAACACCCGCTTTCTTCAAAAAGGGAAAGTACCCGGCGTTGCGTTAACTTAATTATTACAAACGAGTGGTCAATGTAAAAAGGAATCATGGATAAGCGAGAATTAAAGCGGTTGGAGAAGACACTTTTTGCCATGCTCGGCCGGCAGCCGGATGCCTTTGGCATGCTGCTGGATAAGGGCGGATGGGTATCTATCAAAGAGCTTCATCGGGTACTTATGAAAGAGTCAGGGTTTTCCCATATTACTCCGAGGGGCCTCACACAATTCTTCTCCCTCTACAGACCGGAAAAATTCGAATGGCAGAAAAATCATGTCAGGGTAAGACTGGAATTGCAGGACTCTGATCTTACCGTATACGAGGAAGCTACACCCCCGGAATTGCTTTACGTCAGCATAAGACCAAAAGCCCATGCACACGTGATTGCTCGTGGGCTACAATCAAGCAATAACAAGAAATGGGTTGTATTATCCACAAAAAAGGAGATAGCTTTAAGAATCGGCAGGCGCAGAGACAGGGACCCTGTTATAGCAGAGGTAATGGCCCTTAAGAGTAATAAGGCAGGTGTGGTTTTCAGAAGGGCCGGCAAGCTTCTGTATCTTGTTGAAGGCCTGGATCCTCAATGGATGAATATACCACCGCTCCCCCCTGTTCGGGAGAAGGACAAACACAGAGAACCCAAATCCAGCAAGGCCAAGCCTGGCGGCAAAAAAATCCCAAAGGGCATTGCCCCTTCCCTTGAGCAGATAGGGGCCTTTGTGCTCCGCGACACGCCTTCACACATAATTTCATCTGAGCTTGACAAAAGAAAGAAGAACAAAAAATCCCGAGACCGCGACCCTGAATGGAAAAAGGCCAGACGCAGGAGAAAGAGGGGTGCAAAAAACAAAATGCCCACATGATATCGAAAATCTGGTATCTTCATCAAATGGAGCCGTGAACGCTTATACTATTTTAATGGATATTGCATACAAAATTAAGCCGTATAGTTATGTGTAATCGCCTTTTTTACCTTTGTGTTTTGACTTTTGCCTTTATATCTTTGGCATCTCCTGTATCCGCAATGATGTCTATTGAGGAAGAACAGGAAATGAGGGATAAATTGCTACGCATGGTTGAGTCCCAGGTCCCGCTGATAAAGGATCCGGAAATTGTCGGATATGTGTCCGATGTAGGCCAAAAGGTGCTTGACCGGGTTGACGGCAAATTTTTTGACTACGAGTTTTTCGTCATACAAGATGAAGGACTGAACGCCTTTGCCATGCCTGGAGGTCTCGTATTTGTACACACCGGCCTGCTTGAGGTCATAGATACTGAAAATGAACTGCTGTGCGTTCTGGCCCATGAGATAGGCCATGTTCAGGGAAGACATATAGCTAGGCGTATGGAGCGAATGCAGCGGATAAACATAGCTACTGCCGCCATAGCCATAGCTGGACTATTTTTGGGACAAGGACAGGCGGGTTCTGCCATATTCGCAACTTCGGGCGCCCTAAATGCCTCTATCGCCCTTAAATACAGTCGTGCGGACGAAGAAGAGGCAGACCGAAGGGCATGTCAATGGATATGCAAGGCCGGTTATGATCCCCGTGGGCTGCTTACCCTCTTAAAGAAGATGCAGAAATATCGCTGGCTCGGGACAAGCGCCATACCAAGTTACCTCTCCACCCACCCAGGAGCCAGCGAGAGGACAACCTATCTGGAGGATCTCTGGGACAGAGAGCGATGCGTACAAAAGTTCCAGGAGGATCCATTCGGGCTGAGGAAGATACAGGTCAAAGCGAGGATCTTAACTCATGATCCGATGGGCATGATAAAATACTACAAACGGGAACTCAATACCACTCCAGATGACATATTCCTCCTCTATGGTCTTGCCCAATCGCTCCTTGCCGCCCGGGAATACGATAAAGCCCAGAAGGCATTCGACAATCTTGTATCTTCAGCCCCGGGAAGACCTGAATTTAAGGTAGACCAAGGAAGGGCCTACTTTGCGGCAGGAAAATATAAAACGGCTATCTCGATTATAGGTCCTTACAGCAAAAGACATCCCAGAGATTCAACTGCCAGGTTCTTTCTGGCCAGGGCGTATCTTGAGCAGGGAAGGCCGGCAGAGGCCCTTCCCATACTTAAAACCCTGAAACAATCCTGGCCTGATCCTGCAAGTATTTACTTGCAACTGGGCAGGTGTTTCGCTGCTCTCGAAAAACAGGGTGAGGCACACCACTATTTCTACCGTCACTACAAGGCCATTGGAAATCAACAATCTGCCCGATATCACAAGAATAAAGCCCTGAAGTTGATTCCGCCGGACAGCGAACTTTACAAAGATCTTAAATGCGATAAAAATCAGGAAAACCCTAAACCATGAACTTATCTACTTCCTTTTCCATAAAACACTTTTTATTCGTGGCCTTTCTGGTTGTGCTCGCAGATCAGGCTACCAAGGCCATGGTAGTTTCTAACCTCCACCTCCATGAAGTAAGGCCTGTTTTGCAGGGATTTTTTAATATTACTTACATAACTAACACAGGGGCTGCCTTTGGATTTATGGCAGGGTCGGATAAGTGGCGTCACATATTTTTCCAGGTGATAAGCGCAGTCGCCCTCGGCGGTCTTGTTTATCTTTATCGCAGCTCGCATAGTCGCAGCTATCCGTTTTTATGGGGGACCTCTCTGGTGTTTGGCGGAGCACTAGGAAACCTGATAGACAGAATCCGCTATAGATCTGTTGTTGACTTTTTGGACTTCTATGTGGGTTCATACCACTGGCCGGCCTTTAACATCGCAGATTCCGCCATAACCGTTGGCGGAGTTCTC
>JAUXDR010000204.1 GCA_030618205.1 Deltaproteobacteria bacterium
GTGGTTTCAGGTCCTCAGTCGTCTCAAATGCCAGAGTGCCTGGATCAAGGCTCCATCTGAGATCTTCCAAAGAGACTTCTGAGGTTTTTTTCTTAGCCATTTATATTCTCCTGAAAGTCTGTGTTCCTCTAAAAGAAACTCTTCTGCTCTATTTCTTAAGGATTTTCACAGGCAGAGAAACGGAGGCTCTGTATTTAGGCAGAACAATCTCCAGAACTCCTTCTTTGTACTTTGCACGGACATTTTCAATCTTAACTCTAGAAGGCAGCCTAACCCTGCTTGAGAAAGACTCGATGTGCTTAATGCCATCTGTTTTGTAGGATATTTTCTTTCTTTTTTCTCCCTTGATAATCAACAGATCATCAGTGACAGAGACATTCAAATCATCAGGATCCAGGTCCGGAAGATCCGCCTTGACCACAAAACTATCCTTTGTCTCAGTGATATTCACCATGGGTCCTTCTCTGAGCGAATCCATTAATTGACTTATGCCGAAATCGCGACACATCCTGTCGTAAAGACAGTCTATATCCCGTTTTAGCTTGCTGATCTCCTTGTTAGTCCATAGAGTCAATCCAGACACGGCGACCTCCTTATGGTTAAGCACTTTGATAATATAATATTAACATAACATGTCTCAGAATAGAACTCTTCCGAAACTCACCCATTTTTTTAATCCGGCTCAGCAAATTTTCATACTTGATAATTATATCCTTAGCTTCCTACTGATTTCCAGTTTGTCTCATGATACAGTTATGTATCAAGACCAAATATGAGACACTGTGACGTCTTCCCAAAGGTTCTGTAAAGATTTCAAGTTGGTCAGCCCCTATTTCACCCAATTTTGACCTCACCAAAAATTCTTCCCGTCCTCCACTCAGTTTTTCAACTCGGTCCTGGTTTAATACATCTGTTGTAATATCAACATATTACCCTTTTTCCTCCTTCATTGAGACACTATTGTCTCATATTCGACTCCTCATACGGTCATGAGGCTGGTGCCATTGATGACCTCATTGTTAGTAACTACCTGATGTCAAAGATATTTCAGGCTTCTTTGCCTGCCCGGTCTGATCTTGGTACAGATCTTGATATTCAGGATTACATAGGAATGAAACTGTGATGAAACCACTGAGATGACGATTGATCTCGTCAAATACCAAAAGGAGGGAAACTGCCATGATGGGACTAGAAGAAGTTCGAAAAAACAGAGAAATCAGTAGCATGATAGATTGGGACATGACACCTGAAGAGGCGGTTACCCTGTACCTGGAATGGGGAAATAACTGGTCTCACGGTAGAAACATGATAAGATCAAAAGACGACGTATCTCATTATTTTGTAGTGAACACCTGGGAGGATCCTCCAAAGATTTTTTTCATCCGGCGCAACTCAGAAGAGGCTGTTGAACTGGCTACAATCGATATGCCGGATGAGTTGAGGGATCACTTCCTTGAATCGGCTGGTGGCATCAAGGGTGTCTGGGCCATAAGCGACGAAATCAAGGCATGGTTGGAAAAAGAGCTATACGCCCATTGATATGAAGCACAAAGGGGAAACTGCAGGAAGAGGTTGTAGAGGAAGACTGAGAAAAGGAGAATGATATGACTAAGACTGAACAGAATTTACTGGAAGCTTTTGCCGGGGAGTCCCAGGCGAATCGGAGATACCTTGCCTTTGCAAAAAAGGCGGAAACAGAGGGCTACTCCCAGATAGCCAAACTCTTCAGGGCAGCGGCCGAGGCAGAGACCGTCCATGCCCTTGCTCACCTGCGCGTCCTTGGTCAGGTAAAGAGTACGGCTGAAAATCTCAAGCACGCCATTGAGGGCGAAACCCATGAGTTCACCACTATGTATCCGGCCATGATCGATACAGCAAAGGAAGAAGGCAACAAGGCGGCAAAGTCCAGTTTTTCATACGCCAACCAGGTTGAAAAGGTCCACGCAGACCTTTACCAGAAGGCTTTGGATAACATGGACGCCCTTGAAGAAACGGATTACTATGTGTGCTCCGTATGCGGCTACACATGCGAAAAAGAGCCGCCTGAGAAGTGTCCTGTGTGCGGTTCCAAATCAAAGAAATTTTTTAAAGTAGATTGATAAAGGCAGAACAAAACCGTAAGGAGAAGTTACCCATGGAAAAACAGGCCTTAATTGACAGGTTGAACAGGGATCTAGCCGATGAGCATGCGGCCATCATACGCTATCTAGTTCACGGCTACATGGAAGGAGAAGATACGCCTTTGGGTGCGAGCCTGATTTCCATCTCCAGGGAGGAGATGTGGCATTTTCATTGGCTGGGGATGATCATAGGCAAACTGGGAGGCGAACCCAATTTCACACCGGCTCCCTATCCCTATGATCCAACTAACCGGGCAACAATACTCAGATCTTACATTGAGTATGAGGAGAAGTTGATCCCCCATTATGGCGGAGAAGCGGAAAAGGTGGATGATCCCCATATCAGGCGGGTACTTGAGAGAGAGGCATGGGAATCGGCCATCCACGCCAGAAAGTTTCAAAGAAAGCTGGACAAGTTGAGCCCTGAGGAGGCAGCGGGCCTTCCTGGGGGAGAGAGTGAATTACCCGAGGAGTTGCTGGATAAGTTGCAGGCAGAGGTCACAAGCAAATATACGGAGATGCTGCAACATCTCCGCACTTCCTGGGTTTTCCAAGATGATGAAATCATGGGTTGGAAGATCATGGACCAGGCCATGGAAAAGATGAAACACCTTGCGCACTTTGCTGAAGATATTGCAGAAGATGGTATTGCCCCAAAATTAAAACCTGGCGAGATAGACAGGAGCAATGCCATTGGGCTGGCCCTGAAGAGGGCATTGGAGGACGTCCGTACAGCCCGTGAGCGCCACCTGAAGTTAAGGGAAGACAGCGAAGTCAGGAAGCA
>JAUXDR010000089.1 GCA_030618205.1 Deltaproteobacteria bacterium
GAACCTGGAACCACAACAGAATCACATCCAGTGCTGAAAGATGTGCATGTGGCAACTGTGCACATGACCGACCAGCCTCTTATTTACGAGGCCGTTGGGACAGTACGGGCAGGCACTACCAGTAATCTGGCCGGCAAGCTGCTCGGAACTGTTAAGTCTATTCACGTCAAAGAAGGTGACCGGGTAAAAGAGGGAGACACGCTTGTCATTATCGACCCGCGCCAAGTGGAGGCGGGGCTTAGCAAGGCTGAGGCAGGGCTCTCTGAAGCAGAAAAGGCCCTGAAAGTAGCCGTATCTGCCAGGGATGCTGCCCGGGCCACTGAGAGACTCGCTCTTGCCACCTATGAGAGATACCTTAATCTCAAAAAAGAGGATTCTGTCACCGCACAGGAATTTGATGAAGTTGAGGCACGCCATGGCCAGGCAAAAGCTGCCATGAAAGGGGCTGAGGCCATGGTGGAAGCTGCCGTGGCACGGGTCAAGCAGGCTCAGGCCGCCCTGGTATCAGCCAAGGTAACCAGCCAGGATGCTGTAATCACTGCTCCGCACGATGGAATCATCACTGGAAAACTGGTTGATAAGGGTGACCTTGCTGCACCGGGCACGCCTCTGCTGACCCTTGAAACTGCCTGTGGCTCTCGTGTGGATATGGTCTTGCCGGAGATATACATTGACTATGTAAAGATACGGCAGAAGGTCCATGTGGACATCCCTGCTCTGAAAATGGAATCTTTCCAAGGGGCCGTCAGTACCATTGTGCCCGCTGCGGACCAACGAAGCCGGTCCTTTCTCATCAAGATATCATTACCGGTTGACAGCCGTCTTAAGTGCGGCATGTTTGCACGGGTCCGGGTCCCCATAGGCCATAGCAGCAAAATCCTGATACCCGGAGAGGCAGTGGTTTCCCATGGACAACTCACCGGACTGTACCTGGTAGATTCTGAGAACATAGCCCATTTTCGCCTCATTCGCCTGGGCAGGACTTTCGGGAATAACATCGAAGTACTATCTGGGCTCAAGGAGGGAGATCGTTATGTTATACGGCCTTCTCCAAGGCTTGAGGACGGAGCCCGGGTGGACGTAACATCGTGAAACAAGAGCTGGGTCCGGCAGGCAAAATAGCCGGGATTTTCATTGATTCCAAGCTTACCCCACTCATCATCGTAGCCTCCATCATCTTGGGCATCGCTGCTGTTTATTCTCTTCCAAGGGAAGAGGAGCCTCAGATCATTGTTCCGATGATCGATATATTCGCCGGATTGCCAGGGGCAAGTGCAAAAGAGGTTGAAGAACGGATCACCAAACCCATGGAAAAACTGCTGTGGGAAATTCCGGGGGTGGAGTATGTTTATTCCACCTCAAGTCCGGGGATGTCCATGGCAGTGGTCCGATTCTTTGTGGGAGAAAACGAGGAACACGCCATTATCAGGCTTCAGTCAAAACTGATGGCCAATTATGATCGCATCCCCTGTTGTGCCACCCCACCACTGGTCAAACCTCGCTATATCGACGACGTTCCTATCCTTGCAATGACATTTTGGGCAAAAGATGTCGACCATTACACCTTGCGCAGGGTTGTAGCCGAGGTGGAAGATATTATAAAGCGCGAGGATGAAGCGTCCATCACCCGGATAATCGGCGGTTACCGGCGCCAGGTTAAAGTGCGTCTGGATCCGGTTCGCCTGGCGGCATTCCACCTGGCCCCTGGTGCAATTGCCGACATGTTGCGTGATGCCAACCAGGAATCGGAAATCGGAAGCTTCCCCTCTGTGGATGGGGAAATCCTGGTGCATACCGGAGGCTTTCTGCGTGATGCAGATGATGTGGGCCGGGTAGTGGTGGCGATCCACAAGGGCCGGCCCGTCTACTTGAGAGATGTGGCTATTGTCGAGGATGGTCCTGAAGAGCCGGACCAGTATGTCTTCCTTGGGACAGGCCCAGCGGCCCACGATAAGGGAATTGTTGCAGACCCTTCACATCAAGGGGTCTATCCGGCAGTGACCCTCACTGTTGCCAAGCGAAAGGGAGCCAATGCCGTTACAGTGGCCAAAAATATCTTGCGCCGGGTGGAAGAGAGCAGGGGCCTGGTAATCCCTGAAAACATTCACATGACGGTTACCCGCAATTACGGCGAGACGGCAAAGGAAAAATCCGACGAGCTGCTGCTTCATATGTTTATTGCCGTCTTCTCAGTTACCCTCCTGATATGGTTTGCCCTCGGCTTTCGCGAATCAGGTGTTGTGGCCCTGGCCATTCCGGTGACTCTGGCTCTCACACTCACTATGTTCTATCTCTATGGCTACACCCTGAACCGCATCACCCTGTTTGCCCTTATCTTCTCCATCGGCATCCTTGTAGACGACGCCATTGTAGTAGTGGAAAATGTGGTTCGCCACTTCCGTCTGCCGGAAAACAAGGATCGCCCTATTTTGAAGGTAGCTGTTGAGGCAGTAAACGAGGTGGGTAATCCCACCATTCTTGCAACTCTTGCCGTGATCGCGGCAATCATGCCCATGGCCTTTGTGGGCGGCCTCATGGGCCCCTACATGCGGCCCATTCCCATGGGTGCCTCAGCCGCCATGGTGTTCTCCCTGTTAGTGGCCTTTATTGTCACGCCGTGGGCATCCGTTCGTCTTTTGAAACACAAGAAGGACATCGGCAGTGAGGAGTATGGTGAGAAGGAAGATTGGTCTGTCAGACTCTATCGTCGGATCATGACACCTCTTATCGAAGCACCTCATTGGCGTTGGCCCTTTCTAATTGGTGTGGTTGTTCTGCTTGTCGCTGCCTGCGCCCTGATCGCTGTGGGTTGGGTCCAGGTTAAGATGCTTCCATTTGATAACAAGAGTGAGTTTCAAGTAATCGTTGATATGCCGGAATCCGCCACCCTGGAGGAGACATCAACAGCAGCCCTGGAGATGGGCAATTTCTTGAAAACCGTAAATGAGGTCGTGGATTATGAAATCTATATCGGCACTGCTTCCCCTTTTAACTTTAATGGCCTGGTACGCCATTACTATCTGAGGCAAGGCCCAAACGTTGCCGACATCCAGGTCAATCTGGTGAACAAGCATCACAGGACGGCCCAGAGCCATGATATCGCGAAACGGGTACGGCCGGGGCTCAAGAAGATTGCCGACAGGTTTAATGCCCGCGTGAAAGTGGCTGAAGTGCCCCCAGGACCTCCTGTGTTATCCACGCTTGTTGCGGAGATATACGGTCCGGACTATGAGCGCCAGCGCGAGATCGCCAAAGAAGTAATGAATATCTTTGAAAAGACCCCTGGAGTAGTGGACACTGACTGGTACATGGAAGATAAGCAGACCAGAATCAATCTTGTTGTTGATAAGGAAAAGGCGGCACTGCACGGGATCAGTGCCTCCCGGATCAACCAGACCCTTGAGCTTGCCCTGAAAGGCAGGCCGGTCGGCCTGCTCCATCAACCCATGGAGAAAGAGGACGTGCCCATTGTGGTCCGCATGCCCTTGGCTGAGCGGGCAGGAATCGAGCGCCTTGCAGCCATCAGGATTTCTTCCACAGATGGCCGGCTTGTGCCGCTCTCAGATCTGATCTTTGTCCGGGAAACCGATCTGGACCGCAGCATCTATCATAAAAACCTGATGCCGGTCGTCTATGTTACCGGGGATGTGGCCGGGGCCAAAGAGAGTCCTGTGTATGCCATTCTCGATATGCGCAAGAAAATCGATGCCATCTCTCTGCCCGAGGGATATCAGATCGCCCAGTATACAAGCCGCATTCCTGAAAGCGCAAAACAATTTGCCATGAAATGGGACGGCGAATGGCATATTACCTATGAAGTGTTCCGCGATTTGGGTATTGCCTTTGGGGTGGTCCTGGTGCTCATTTTTATACTTATTGTCGGCTGGTTTAAATCGCTCAGTACACCGCTGGTCATCATGGCCGCAATCCCCTTTTCCCTGGTAGGTATCCTGCCTGCCCATTGCCTAATGGGCGCATTTTTTACAGCGACTTCCATGATCGGCTTTATCGCAGGTGCCGGTATTGTGGTGCGAAACTCTATCATTCTGGTGGACTTCATCGAGCTTCGTCTCAGGCAGGGAATGCCGCTGGATAAGGCAGTCATTGATGCCGGGGCCGTGAGGTTCCGTCCCATGATGCTCACTGCCGCTGCCGTTGTTGTGGCCGCCTCTGTCATCCTCTTTGACCCTATTTTCCAGGGCCTTGCTATATCGCTTATGGCAGGGGAGGTGGCGTCTCTTTTACTTTCCAGGATGACAGTGCCAATACTTTACTATCTGGACAAGCGATGGGAGCTTGGACACTACAAGCATCCTGTACATGAGGAAGTGTAACTACTCAATGCCTTGTCAGAATTTCATGGATTTTGGATACTCTAATCGATATTATAGGAGCGTTTAGCTCACCAGCGCCGTGCACCAGACTAGGCTTGGAAATCCGCATTTCTTACGGCGTCTGGTGCAGCGTTTGGTTCGCCATAGTCATATGCTAAACTAAAACGCCATTTTTGGCGTAATCTGAAATTAGAGATTTTTCAGATTTCCATTCATCGGGAGTAAATGCCGATGCTTCGATAGGCGCAAAAACTTGATAAATCGCATCGCTCAAGATGTTTATACGTTCCCAGTAACTCTTGTCTGAAAAACTTGAGGAGATGACAACAAGGTCAATATCACTATCCTCGCGGGCAGTACCCTCAGCATGGGAACCAAACAGAATCAGTTGGTCAACTCGAATATTGATGGATTCCAATGCGTTTTTGAATCTCTTGACGGTAGCTAAAACTGTGTCTTGACCCATTTTAATACATCCTTACTTTTTTCGATCATTTCTTTCGTGATCTCTTCAGTGTAGGCCGATTGTATCTTCGCCAAATCATCGGGGTAGCGGGTAGCGACGCTGGCCGTGTTCAGCTTTGTGATAAACTTTTTCAGTTCTTGATCAGGTTTCTTACCAATTTTATTCAGAAAATAAATTAGATTATGGGTTTTGGGCGGCACCTCATGAAGTTTTTTTGAGTACAACCCTTTTAACGATTTTTCGATGGATAAATGACACATGAAAACAGCATAGAAATAACGACCGCTGCTAAACATCGCATCAGCAGTATCCATATCATAATCTGCTTGTTTTAGCCATTCTTCGTGCTTTTCGCTCATCAACTATCCTCTTTATCGACAGATTTTTTCATTTTCTACCTGCTCGTAGTTCAATTAAGAGTGAATACGAAGTTGCAAAGTGAATAGCTTCAATTGGTTCCCATATGGAAATAACAGCTTGGCTTTGTTTGCCTTCACCATCAAGAAAATAACCGATATAATGGTCATTTGACCATACGAATTTAAAATCGAGAGATCTGTGTGTTTTAAACTCAACATATATTGTTTTCTT
>JAUXDR010000291.1 GCA_030618205.1 Deltaproteobacteria bacterium
CCCCGGATTCTGATTGTATCTCCCACAAAAAGGGAAATGGAGTCTTTTCTCACGCTTGCCGGCAGATACAAGTGCCCTCACCTGGTGTGCGGCCTTGGACCGGGTAGCACCTCTTTTGAACTGACAAGATTTATTGAGAGCAGAGGTGCACCACATACCGTAATCCTGGCTGGTGTAGCAGGGGCATACCAGTGGGCGGATGTAGAGCTTGAGGATGTATGCCTTGCAAGCTCCGAAGCCTATGGTGACTTGGGCCGTCAAGGTCCTTCGGGGATCGAGCCGATTTCCTTGGAAGGAGATAAAACGCAGACAAAGTTTGCTCTTGAGCCCGGATGGCGTCAAATCATTAAGTCGGATATTGTGGAAAAGCTTGGCATTCGCTGCGGCCCTATGGTCACTGTCTCCTGCGTTACAGGCACCAGTGAGAGGGCCCGGGACTTGCAGGAACGGTTTAAATCTATTGCGGAGAACATGGAAGGGGCCGCGGCCGCGCAGGTCTGCGATTACTATCAGGTTCCTCTCCTTGAGTTTCGTGGTATAAGCAACTGGGTGGGCGATCTTGACAAAAAAAACTGGAGGTTGGACCAGGCCCTGAATGCAACAGCCAGAGTCCTGGAAAAGGTCCTTGGGGTTTTGTTGGATTAAAGATAGGGCATCCTTCATTCACCAGTTTACATTTTTTTCGAAAAAACGTGTATTATCGAATTGAATGCCGATGTTGAAACTGGAAATTTGAAATTAGAAATTAGGTAATGCATCTACATCTTTGTATTTTTCCAATTTCAAGTTTCCAATTTCCAATTTCACTGCCAAAATACAAAATCAATAAAGTATAAATTACTTTTGACTTGTCATGAAGGATGCCAAAGATAGCTATTGTTGATTATGGAGAATATCGGGAACAACAGCAGGATCACCCTGGGGCTTTCTTCCTGCCCTAACGACACCTTTATTTTCTATGCCCTGCTTCACAACAAAGTGTCTTTACAGTATAAGCTATCACCCTTAATAGCGGATGTGGAAGAGCTGAATCAGAGGGTCCTTGCCAGGTCTATTGATGTGAGCAAGGTATCTTTTCATGTGCTGGGGCATGTCCTGGATGACTATATGCTCCTCAGGTCAGGTAGCGCCATGGGGCGTGGCTGCGGGCCCTTGTTACTTGCAAGAGCACCCTTAGACCTTCAGAATTTTGAGCAATACAGGATTGCCATACCCGGCGAATATACGACTGCGGCACTTCTTTTGAAGCTCTTTGCTCCAGGAGTTAAAGAGCTGGTGCCTATGAACTTCGCCCTTATCGCCCGGGCGGTTGCCAGGGGAGAGGTGGATGGAGGGATAATCATACATGAGACCAGATTTACCTATCATGATCTTGGTCTAATTTGCATCCGGGATCTTGGGGCCTGGTGGGAAGAAAAGACCGGATTTCCGATTCCCTTAGGCGGAATCATCGCGAAGCGTTCCCTGGGCATTGAATTGTTGCAGGCAATAGATGCTGCCCTTAGAATGAGTATCAAGTCAGCTTTTGAGAACCCTGAGGCCATTTGGGACTTTGTAATGGAGCATGCACAGGAGATGTCTTACGAGGTTATGAGAAAGCACATAGATCTCTATGTAAACCAATATACCCTGGATCTCGGCGAGGAGGGTATAAAGGCAGTGGAATTTCTTTTGGAACAAGGACAAAAAAAG
>JAUXDR010000056.1 GCA_030618205.1 Deltaproteobacteria bacterium
GCAAAATCAGGTGAAATCTGGCTGTTTTTCTATTTCGTGGGCTCCCCTGTCACCATACAAGAGGCCCTGGTTCTGGAAAGTCTGAGCACGGCATTCCGGAGCGCCGCCTTTGCCATTCCGGGTGGCCTGGGTGTTCAAGACGGCGGAATCCTTTTGATCGGTGTTATGATAGGCCTCAGTCCTGAAGAAGCCTTTGCCCTGGCGCTTGCCAAACGTTTTCGTGAAATTGTCGTTGGAGTTCCTGGATTGATCTGGTGGTTTGTCGTTGAGGGACGTCAAGCAAGCCCTCAATCTACCGGCAAATAATGTGATACATGTTCAGATACTTGAGAAATTACAGACTCTGTCTGCCGGAATGGTGGACACGTGGGGTGCTGAAGCATTCAATTGTAGTGTTGGCAACGGCAATATGCCTGACCGGTGTTCTGGTATCTCTCACAGTCAAGCATTTCAAGATAAACACCGACCTCACAGAAATGATCTCCGATGAGCTGCGCTTCCGTAAGGTCGGAAAAACGTTTCACAAGGCCTTTCCTGTCTTACGTGACTCCATCGTGGTCGTGATAGAAGCCGATACCCCCGAACAGGCCAGGCAGGCACGGGACCTGCTGGCACTAAATCTGCGCAACGACAGCAGTATTTTCAAATCAGTCTATATCCCGGGTGGGGGCCCTTTTTTCCAGAAGAACGGACTGATGTATATGAGCCCGGAAAAGCTCGAGGACCTGACAGACCGACTATCCGAAGTCCAGCCTTTTATTGCCCTGGTATCACAGGATTTCTCTCTGCCAGGTCTCTTTTCATTAATCGAAAAGGTGGTTGGCGAACATGATGAATATATCAAGGACAACCAACGTCTGATATTTTTATTTGACCGCTTAAACAACGCCTTCGAGAACGTGCTGCAGGGAGCGAATCACCGCATGTCCTGGCAGGAACTCATGCTTGACCAAGAAACAAATACCTCGTCCGGTTATCAATTCATTATTGCGCGGCCTTTTCTGGATTACCGTGTGGCACAACCTGCCAAAAAGGTAATCAAAAGAATTCGAAGTGTTGCCAATGAACTTCATATTAACGAAGAAAACGGCATAACAATCAATCTAACCGGACGACTTGCCATCAATCATGAGGACTTGCTCAGTATTCGGAGGGACATCGGAATCGCGGGCCTGGTTTCCCTTGTTTTGGTCGGCATCATCCTCTATGTGGGACTCGGTTCGGCCCGCCTTGTGTTTGCCAGTCTTTTCACTTTACTCACAGGCCTTGTCTGGACAGTAGGGTTTGCTGTCCTTTTTATCGGAAGTCTCAATTTGATATCAATCACCTTTGTGATTCTCTTTATAGGCCTCGGAATTGATTACAGCATTCAGATCTGTTTACGCTATAAAGAACTTAGATCTTCAGGACTGACAAATCCTGAGGCCATCTCGGATGGGGTCCGGAGTATAAGCAATACCCTCATACTATGTTCAATATCTACAGCCATCGGATTTTACGCCTTTGTGCCTACTGCATATGTAGGCGCTTCAGAATTGGGCCTCATTGCCGGAACCGGAATGTTCCTCAATCTGCTGGCAAACATTACCGTATTGCCCGCCCTGATGAATCTGATGCCCCCACAAAAAAGTAACCATCTGGCTCTTTCCGTGGGCAGGTATATTTCGAAACTCCTTGACGGTTACGCCATGCCGATTGTTGCGGGTGCGATTGCTTTCGGAATAGCCGCTGCTGCGATTATGCCCAGAATCTCTTTTGACGCAAATCCACTTAACCTTTCGGACCCGGCAACAGATTCAGTTGTCACCGCACGCAGCCTTTTTAAGGCTGACAAAAGCACTCCGTGGACAATATCAGTTATGGCATCTGACAGGCAGGAGGCCCGGGATCTTGCGAAACGGCTGAGAAAGCTGAACGAAGTTGAATCGGCGGTCACCCTTGATGATTTCATTCCGAAAAACCAGACCGAAAAACTGGACCTAATTAACGACATGGCACTCATCATGCCCCCTGCACCGAAGATGAAGCAAGGCGGTTCATGCGCCCCTCAACAGAACAAGAAGGCTCTCGAAAATTTGTACCGTGTCCTGGAAGAGAAGATTAACTCAGATGTAACAGACGACAAAAGCTACATTTCGGCATTCACTCGTCTTGCCGAAAATATTCAAGGCATCAACAAGCTCCTGATAGATACCGGGAGAGAAAAAGACCTGTTCGGGACCCTTGAAACAGGCCTCTTGTCCAATCTTGAGATTCTTCTTGAAAATTTTAACGACTTAATGCAGGCAGAAACAATTGAACTTGCAGACTTGCCTGAAGATTTAACCAGTCGCTACGTCTCTGATGACGGTCTTTACCGGGTCCAGGTATTCCCACGAAACGACATAACCGATATCCATAATCTGAAAAAATTTGTGACGGCGGTACGGACAATAGCACCTGATGCCACCGATAAACCTGTCATCATCTTAGAATCCGGCAGGACAATCTCCTCTGCATTCAGAACCGCGACTATACTCGCCTTCGTGTTAATTGCATTATTTTTGAGGATCGTATTTAAAAGGTGGGGTGAGGTAATACTTGTTATGTTTCCTATCTTACTGGGGCTACTCTATACAATGGCCGCGGCGGTGTTGCTCAACATTCCTTTCAACTTCACCAATATTATTATTGTTCCACTCTTACTGGGAATCGGAGTGGATTTCAGCATTCATATCGTCAACAGGACAAGAGACAATCTTGGACTAGACACCCATATCCTGGAGACCAGTACGTCCCGTGCCGTCTTATTCAGTGCTTTTACAACCATTATCAGCTTCGGCATACTATCTTTTATGCATCACGCTGGGACCGCCAGCCTGGGCAAGCTGCTTACCATCTGCATCAGCTTCATGATCGTATCTACACTCCTGGTTCACGCTGCTTTTTTGAAAATATATAACCCATACAAGCAACAGGATCTTTAATACAAACCTCGTTAAGTGGTTCAGTAGTTGATTAGTTAAGTGGTTATTATTATTTGGATTTATATGATTTGCATAGAAATTGGACACTTGGTGTGGTTGAAGCTCTAATATGCTGATTTAACATATTTATTTTCCGACTCAACGACTCAACGACTCAACTATTTGACGATCTCTGTAATAGGGTTCCCAATCAGCTTTTTTCAATTGTGGAAAGCTCTTTTACTTTTTCCTTTAAGCCTGTATTTAATCCGTCGAATCCCTTATCTTTCAGCACTCGCTTGAATTGTGTACGATTTATGGCCAATTGGCTGACACCGGAAACCTGAATATCAACAATACGCCAGCTTCCTTTATTTTCCAGCAGAAAATACCTGAATTCTATTATTTCCTTATTCGCTTTTACCAGGTTACTCCTAACGCTCATGACCTGTGGTCGGAATTCAGACTCCGAAACCACTTCGAACTTTTGTCCCTTGTATTGGTGAAAACGTTGGGCATATTTGGCCACAGTCCAGACAGTATAATTGTTCAAGAGCATTTTTCGCTGATTTTCGTCCATATCCTTCCAGTATTTCCCAGTAACTTTTCTGACTATATACGGGAAATCAAAGCTGTCCTTTATGACAGGCTCCAAAAGCCTGTAGCGCCCAGAAAAACTAAGCTCATCTCCCTTTTTCATGGATTCAACGAGAGCAGCATTTAATTTTTCAATTACATCCGCAGTTTTTGACTGAAGAGGCTGTCCCAAGAGGGGCGATACCAGTCCAATCATCAGAATGCAGTAACTGGTGATCCATCCAAGTTTTTTCATTTTTTGATTGCTCTTTGGTGATCTCGAAAAAAGCCAGAGTTTCTATGTATTCAGGGATTCCATCCAAAAAACTTCCAGGACCAATTTCAGCTTTCGGCAAATTCTGGAAAAATCTCTCTGGAGACTAGCGGGCATTCAAATCAAAATATATGTTTACTATGATTCTTCCATGGAGGTCTGCCTCTTTCAATATTTGCAACCAACCGATTTTTTGATTTCATTACTATCATGGCTGTGATGATAACAGAAATGTTTTTAAAAACAAAATAATTTTAAAATTATTAATACCAATAATAACAATACGTTATATTTTCAGAAATGTATAAGAAGCGAATACTCCATACAATAGCTGCCATTGATCTTGGCTCTCAGACCTTCAGGCTGGCTGTGGCCCGCATTGTGGATAATAGACCCCAAGTCCTTGCATCCGAACTTAAAAATGTGAGATTGGGCCAGGGTCTTGCCGCTAATGGAAGACTGGCTGAAAATGCCATAAAAAGGGGAGTTGAAACGCTTCGAAATTTCCGCAATGTCCTTGATAAATTCAGAGTCTCTGATGAAATAGTCTGTGGCACGGCTGCCCTGAGAAACGCTGCAAATGCCGGAGAGTTCTTGGACCTGGCAGAGGCAGAAGGATTTAATATAAAGATATTATCAGGAGACGAGGAAGCCTTTATATCGGTCATGGGCGTGCGTACCACATTACCTGCCGTAAGCACCCCCTTTTTGGTTGTGGATGTTGGTGGAGGAAGTAGTGAAGTTGTATTGGCTGCGAACAGCAATATATTATTTAATTGGAGCCTTAATATTGGGGCTGTGAATCTTACAGAGGAATTTATCAGGACAGATCCCCCGCTTCCCGGAGAACTTGAAAAACTCAGATTTCATATCAGAAAAAAGCTATCGGATTTATCTGCTAAACTTCCCCAATCCCCCAAAGCTGTAGTAGGAGTTGGTGGAACTGCTACTACATTGGCGGCCATGGCACTAGGCATGGAAAAGTATGACCCTCGACGGATAAGAGGATATGCCCTCGTGTCTCAAGAGCTTGATAAATTATGGAACTTTCTAACAGGCATGAAAATTCATGCAAGAAGGAGTATACCTGGGCTTGAATCCAAACGAGCAGATATTATTTTAGCAGGAATAGCAATATTTCGAGAAATATTACATATAATTGAATTCAAAGAGTTGACTGTTAGCGATGGGGGTCTTTTACTTGGCCTTTTAACAGGTTTAATTGATAAGGAGTCTGATAACCATGCTGAACCACCCAATACCAGGGGCCTATACCTTTGATGACCTGCTGTTGATACCGGCTTTTTCCAGCGTTCTGCCGACAGAGGTAGATATTTCCACTCAGCTCACACCTGAAATCCGTCTTAATATCCCCATAATGAGCGCAGCCATGGATACGGTCACTGAGGCCCAAACTGCTATTAGTATGGCCAGAGAGGGTGGCATCGGCATTATCCACAAGAATATGCCTGTTAAGGCCCAAGCAAGGGAGATTGAGAGGGTCAAAAAGTCTGAAAGCGGCATGATCGTGGACCCAGTGACGGTCTCCCCGGATCAGCGTATCTGGGATGTACAACAGATAATGCGCGAATATAGAATATCAGGCGTGCCGGTATTGGAAGGAGAAAAACTGAAGGGCATTGTCACAAACCGGGACCTGCGATTCGAAACCAACTGGGATCTCAAAGTCAGCGAGGTGATGACAAGTGAAAACCTGGTTACAGCCCCTGTCGGGATCACCCTTGAAGAATCAAAGGCCATCTTACACAAACACCGTATTGAAAAACTCCTGGTAGTGGACGACGAGGGAAATCTCAAGGGCCTAATCACGATCAAGGACATAGAAAAGATCAAGAAATATCCCATGTCCTGTAAGGATGACATTGGTCGCCTGAGGGTTGGGGCTTCAGTGGGTGTGGGTGAAAACTGTCTGGCACATGTGGAGGCCTTAATTAAGGCCGGTGCGGATGTGGTAGTTATAGACTCGGCCCACGGACACTCCAAAAACGTGATCAATGCGGTATCTGAAATCAAAAAGACCTTTCACAATGTCCAGGTAATTGCAGGAAATATTGCCACCGCAGAGGCTGCTGAGGCCTTGTTTAAGGCCGGCTCCGACGCCGTAAAGGTCGGAGTAGGACCGGGCTCCATCTGTACTACCCGGGTTATTGCAGGTATAGGCATACCACAGCTAACCGCTATCCACAACTGTGCTGCCGTGGCACAAAAAAATGGGAAAACAGTCATAGCTGACGGAGGTATCAAATTTTCCGGTGACTTGACAAAGGCCATTGGGGCCGGTGCCCATTGCATCATGATAGGAAGTCTGCTCGCCGGCACGGATGAAAGTCCGGGAGAATTGGAGCTTTATCAGGGACGACAATACAAGGTATATCGCGGCATGGGCTCGCTGGGGGCCATGAAAGATGGTAGCAAGGACCGATATTTTCAGGAAAGTGTCAGAACAGAGGCAAAGCTGGTCCCGGAGGGAATTGAAGGCAGAGTACCATATAGGGGTCCGATTTCCGCCACTATTTACCAGCTCGTCGGAGGGTTGAAGGCCGGCATGGGGTATATTGGCTGCAAAACCATAGAGGAACTCATGCAAAATGCCCGCTTTGTGCGCATAACTCCTGCAGGTCTAAAAGAAAGCCACGTCCATGACGTTATAATAACCAAAGAGTCACCAAACTATTGGATTGAACACTAATGCCTTAAATTTCTTGCCCACGCCCCTTATCCGGGCCTGAGTAGAACTTTCTCCACTTCCACATAAAGCGACCTTTAAGGTGGCCGGGAACAATCGATCCCATTTGCTGTGCCACTCGGCTCAAAGCCGGATAAAGACATGACTCCCTGAGCAAAGGACTATTGGATGGTAAAAAAATGGTCAACATAAATATAATGATTCCTGCCAATACCAGGCCCTTGGCAAGGCCCACAACAGCCCCCAGAAGCCTGTCAATCCAACCTAATCTGAGGGCCTTGAACATCTTTTGAACCATGATGCCGGCAATAAAAAAAACAAGATATACCAAAAGAAATATTAATAGAAATGAAACTAGAGAACGCCACATCTCATCCTGTATCCA
>JAUXDR010000229.1 GCA_030618205.1 Deltaproteobacteria bacterium
GTGCCGGAGGGTTATGCACATGGATTCATCGTACTGAGTGAAAGCGTCGATGTTATATACAAATGTACTGATTTCTATACCCCTGGGGATGAGTATGGAATTTTTTGGGCAGATCCAAGCATCGGTATTGATTGGCCGATAAAAAACCCGATCCTTTCAGACAAGGATAGCAAAAATCCAAAATTGAAGGAGATCCCAGAGGAACTTCTGCCCGCATTCCATTCATAGTCAACATAAAGGACTTGATTGAGCTTAAGGACGAATTCCGAAACATGCTTTCAGACCCTGATATGCAGGTGAAGCAGGCAGCCATGAAGATCTTGAAAAAAATCGGTTAATGTTGGCAAAATGTCCCAAAATCATTGATGAACTGATAAAAAGAGCAAAGTCCGGCGAATTGAGGAGCTTTAATTTGTCCTCTTTCATGTCCGACAAGTCCCTGAAAAAGGTATTTGCGGAAATTGACAAGGCCATGAAATTCTTCTCGGTCTACATTTTTATGGAACGGCTTGAGGATGATCTCTGGGAAGACGACCGTTACACGGAGAAAGAGGAAGTCCTATTGTGTTCTTTAGTGGAAGAGGAGGCGAGAAAATATTGGTGGGACAGGAACAGGGAGCATCTGAAGCTTATCGATGAACGAGTGGAGTCACTGAAAAACGATCCAAAATATCAAGGGATGAAAAAGGGGGATCTCATAGACAGAGTCGTTGAGGATCTGAATAGAGAGATCTATCCGCAGATGATTGAGCGGCTGAAAGAAGAATATCAATGGATCTATGAAGATGAATGGGAAGAATACTGGAAAAAGGAAGACCTGTTCAAGGAAAGGATAGAATACCGTTATCACCGCAGGTATGAAATGCCGCCGCCTTTTAATCACTGGGACAACCGAAACCGTTGGCAGCAATACTATTTTGCTGAAAATCGAGACAGTGTCTTCTACTATGCACAAGGCGGTTCCGGCAGCAGTGGCCAGAGGTATTATCACGGGTTCTATGGCCACCTCTTCGCTCTCCTGAACAGCCAAGACCCTGTACCAACGTACTTTTTCACCTATGACAGCCAAAATCGCTTTATCTTTCGTCGAGAAGAAAAGAACCTGTGGCTTAACTTTTTTGATTTGGTTGGTAATTTCCAGATTGATTGGCAGGAAAGCAAGGGGATTTTGAAAGATGTGAACAGGATAGAGGGTTCAGGAGTTATTTCATAGCGGATAAGCGAAAGTTTGTTACAGAAACATGGTCGTCAATGCAATTAACCATAAAAGCCGATTCAACATTATTCACCCCGCGTCAGGACTCAAAGAGGACATAATCCTTTACAAGGATACCGAGCTTGATCGCACTCGATTCACCCGATCTAGAAAAATCCAACCAGCAGAAGAATATCGAGCTTTTCAACTCAATTTGTGTAGCATATTAGTAGGGCCGTGCAACTCAAATAGATTTGTGTAGCATCCATGCGCTTCAAATTTATCCTTCTGTAATTTCAATCAGTTTGGGAAATACAAGGATTGCTGCACGGCGTCCTTCTACTTTCCCGAAGTGGGATAACAAGCTTATGTTTTTTCAAAGCATTGATAATCCGCAAGGCGCTGTCCTTCGGAATTTTTGAGCGGGCCATAAAATCCATACTCTGGAAAATCGGCTGGTTAAAAAGGGCATCGATTGCCTGAATGGCATATTGGGAGCGGGTAATTGAGGGGACATTCTGTTTCATATTGTCATAGAGTGCCAGAATGGCGTCAGCCTTCCGGCTATTTTCGTGCGCCTGCTTAAAAACAGCGCTCAAAAAGAATCCAATCCAGCCGTTTAACGGAGGTCAGAGGCAGGTTAACAGGTTTGTATGGCGTCATTGTTTGATCTCCATTAGCAATTTTGCCAGCCCTTTGGTGATGTCTTTTTCAATGTCCAGGACCTCCTGGATAAGCTCGGCAGGGTCATCATCCGGCGCAGCCTCTGCAACCATTGGTTTGTAGCGCCCGGCGGCCAAGTTGTAGTCGTTCTCCGCGATGGATTTGATTATCGTCCACCAACAGCGGGTTTCGTCGCTTTCGGGAGGCAGGAGAGTTCCAGCTTCGATGCCGGGAGGGGCAGAGAACTTGGAATCGTATGTTCTGGCGTCCAGGCGGATCGGTCGGCCAGCCATTCATCCACCCGAGCGCCTCTCTCAGCGACACGAGAGCCCCGCCGCCGATGAGCGGGCCGAGGGTTTGCCTGTCAAACACGATGCTTGATCCGCGGCGAAGCCAGGAACTGCTCGACATTTCTCTCATAATTGCTCACCAATGACGATTTTGTTATTGATTCTGGGGATATGGCCCGAACCGTTACAGGCCCAGGATAATAAAGAAACTCTAATTATCATTTATATCAATGAGATATGATTAACTCCGGATTTGTTTTCCATACACGAAAGAAAACAACTGTCCGGTCGTATCAACCTCGGCCAGCCTGTAGCGCCTAACCCTTTTTCCTGCCTCTGGATTATCAATTGCCAACAGCCCCTG
>JAUXDR010000004.1 GCA_030618205.1 Deltaproteobacteria bacterium
AACTCATATACATTTTCGAGCATCAGGGGGATATTCAATGGAGATGCATACTCTAAAAGAATAGTTATAGATTCTATGGCATTTTTTATCCAGCGATCTTCTAAATTAAAGTAGTGTCTATGGTCGAAGCCGGTGTGGCATACTACAGACCTTGCTTCAAACAGAGACGCAAGATCCAATGCTTTTTTTATCCTCTCTACAGAGATCCTGCGGACTTTTCGGTCTATTGCCCCCAGAGAAAGGTCTGAATAGGGCGCATGAATAGTACAAATCAGCCCCTCTTTTTTAAGAATTTTTGCTATTTTTTTAAATTTGGGCCGTTGAAATTGGTCCAGGATCTCACCGTTTAGTCCTATTTCGGGATTAATATGTTCTTTCAGTAGGCCTGGGAGGTACTTATTTGCCAGTAAATCAAAGGGACAGCATACAAAAGCCTGTTGTTTGAGCCTTTCAATATCCATTATTTACTCTCCTGACAAGCTCACAGACATCCTCGTAGCATGCGTCTTCATCAAATCCCGGGCAGTCGGCCTTTATGGCATCCCATGCCTTCTGATCTCCGAGTATGCTCGGGTGAAGAGGCCATCTCCTGCATTGAAAGGGCTTGACCTCGTGGATTTTGCAGAACCCATCATCGCCGTAAAAGATACAATGGCCGTCAACAATTTTCATTTCTATCCTGTTACCTTTCTTCACGCAAAACTCCCAGAGGAAGTCGGCCGGATCAAGATCCAGAAATGACGCTATGGCCTTCTGTTCCGCCTGAGACAGGGAAACAGTGCTCTCTCCATGGCAACAGTGGCCACAAAGTTTACAGGAAAAGACTTCGTGGGGGTTCATCTAAACCTTTAAACGGTTACATCAGCATATCGTATCGGATCCGGCACTCCTGCTGCGGTAAAGCCCTTGATTCGCAGAAGGCAGGAATCGCATTTTCCACATGCTACATCTTGATTTTGATAACATGACCAGGTGAGGTGTAGAGGGGCCTTCAGAGCCAGACCCTCTTTTACCACCATCTCCTTATTATAATCGATTAATGGAGTTATGATTTCAATCTTCGTTTCAGGCCGGGTCCCCTCTTTTATGAGCAATTTGTAGGCATCGAAGTAGGATTTCCTACAATCCGGGTAGCCGGAGCTATCCACTTCTGTGGCCCCTATGTATATGTATCCGGCTCCGAGCACCTCTGCCCAGGATACTGCCACGGCCAGCATATGGGTGTTCCTGAAAGGAACATATGTTATAGGGACTCCTGATTCCCCAAGGGACTCTTCCGGTACTGGTATTGTCGGGTCTGTAAGGGCGGAACCACCTATGGACTTAAGATAGGACATATCGACCTTTAAGCGGTCCTTAACTCCATAGTAATCAGCTATTGCATCAAAGGCCAGGAGCTCTCGCTCTTCGGTAAGCTGGCCGTAGTTTACATGAAGAAAGGCCGGGCGGCAATTTCGTGTAGCAATAGCAGCAGTAACACAGCTATCGAGACCTCCACTTACAAGGCATATACCCAGGGGAAGCTTATGTTGTTTGTCGTCTGAGTTAAAGATCATTTTGTAACCGTTCACGGAACGTTGAAATTAGAAAATAGAAATTGGAAATTTGGCCTTCATGCTTTTGTACTGATGATAAACGTATCATCTGATAGCCCACGGCGTTTTGAACCTTTTTGTTCCATTTACCCAAATTTCTACTTTCCAATTTCAAGTTTCAAGCCTTAAATCCATACTTTAATTCTAAATGAATGACTCCACAAGTGAGGCAAATTAGACATTAATAGACAGTAAGTTCGAGTTTTCCGTAAACCTTATATTGGCTTTTATACCCATTGAACTTTGTAAACTGTCCTGGTATAAGACATTATTCGTTTTTTAGGAGGGTTATTGGGTAATGGAAAAAGTGGTGAGTGAGGTAACTCAGGAACAAACTCTAACTGCCGCCTCTGATCAGGAGGCCGCAACTTCTCAGACAGATTCCCAGGTTTTGGAAGAAAATGTGTCGCTGGAGGAAGCCGGTGACATGGGTCAGTTTGAAGACCTTTTTGAGCAAAGTCTTCGCACCTTTCAGGAAGGAGAAATCCTCAAAGGTACTGTTGTGCGCGTCGACAAGGAATCCATTATGATCGACGTCGGATATAAATCAGAAGGTTTGATCCCGATTCGGGAATTTCGTGACGAAGAAGGAGAGGTAACCGTCTCCGCAGGAGATACTGTAGAGGTACTGCTTGAACGTTGGGACCCTGACGAGGGAATGTTAAGGCTTTCCTATTCCAAGGCCCTCCGCCGTCAAGTATGGGAAGAAATAACAAAGGCATTTGAAGCGGAAACCCCTGTAAAGGCTACCGTGGCATCCAGGGTAAAAGGTGGCTTGTCTGTGCGAATTGGCGACCGCAAGGGCGGAGTAACAGCTTTCTTACCCTTTTCTCAAATCGATCTCAGGCCTGTTCGTGATCCCGAGGCCCTTGCAAATCAGACTATAGAATGTGCTATTCTGAAGTGTAATCGCCGCAGAGAGAATGTCGTGGTTTCCCGCAGGTTCCTTCTGGAGAAAGAGATGTCAGAAAAAAGGGTTAATACCTTGGCTTCTCTTGAGGAAGGGCAGGTCATAGAAGGAGATGTCAAAAATATCACGGATTATGGCGTATTTGTGGATCTTGGAGGGATCGATGGGCTTCTCCATATCACAGACATGTCATGGGGACGCGTAGAACATCCTTCCAGGCTCTTTAGTGTGGGTGACACAATTAAAGTGAAGATTCTCACGTTTGATCGTGAAAGTGAAAAGGTTTCCTTGGGCATGAAGCAGCTTACGGAGGATCCTTGGCTGCGAGTGGAAGAGAAGTACCCTATGGAAGAAAAAGTGACCGGCAAGGTAGTAAGCCTCACTGATTACGGTGTATTTATTGAGCTCGAGGAAGGCGTAGAGGGCCTAATCCATGTGTCTGAAATGTCGTGGACAAAGCGTATACGTCACCCTTCCCAGATGGTTAATGTGGGAGATATTGTCAAGGCAGTTGTACTCAAGGTTGACTCCAAGGCTCAGAGGATATCTCTTGGGCTAAAGCAGATAGAACCCAACCCCTGGGATCTGGTCCAGGATCGCTATCCAATTGGTACGGTGATTGAGGGAGCTGTAAAGAATATCACTGAGTTCGGTCTGTTCATAGGCATTGAGGAAGGTATAGACGGGCTTGTTCATATCTCAGACCTCTCCTGGAGCAAAAGGATCAAACATCCCAATGAGATTTATAAAAAAGGGGAGGCTATCCAGGCCGTAGTGCTCAATATCGACAAGGAAAAAGAACGTTTTTCCCTGGGCGTTAAACAGCTTCATCCTGATCCGTGGGAGTCGGCTCCTGAGAGATATCCTGTTGATAGCCAGGTTGCCGGCAAGGTGACTAATGTAACGGATTTTGGGGTATTTGTTGAGCTTGAAGAGGGAGTGGAGGGCCTGATTCACATTTCTGAGTTGGGATCCGGCAAGATCAAGACACCGGTTGGAATGTTTCAGGTAGGAGATGAAATCAGTGCCAAGGTTATCCATGTAGCCCCTCTGGAGAGGCGTATAGGTCTCTCTGTTAAGCGGATATCTGAAGATGAGGAGCGTTCACATTTTGATGAGTACAGCGGCATCAACAAGTCTGCCGGTACTACTTTGGGCAGCTTGCTGCAGGAAGAATTAGTACAGCACAATCGTGCTCTCTCTAAGGAAGACAAAGGCCAGGAGGAATAGGCCGGGATCATGCAAGAGTTGCGGACACGCAAAGAACGCCGATATGCCCATCCGTTATTGGTAGCTCTGGCCACTATCGGAGTGTTTACCGTACTCATCACAGTGGCCTTTTTTCTGTTAATATTATGGACAACAAAGGGCGTGGTTAGCGGTCCTTCGATCTACCACGGAGATAAAGTCGGAGTGGTGGATATCAAAGGTCTCATCACTGAGCCCGAGGCTACCATAAAGGTCCTGCGGGATTTTCGATATAATCAGAAAATTAAGGCCGTTGTAATCCGCATAAACAGCCCTGGTGGTGCAGTTGGGGCGTCTCAGGAACTATATGAAGAGATCCTCAGGTTGAACCAGGAAAAGCCTGTAGTGGCATCTCTTGCTACAGTGGCAGCATCAGGTGGGTACTATGCGTCTTTAGGTGCCAGGCATATTGTGGCTAATCCCGGCACGGTGACGGGAAGTATCGGGGTTATTATGAAGGTGCCCAATATAGAAGGTCTGCTGGAAAAACTCGGGATCAAGACAACCGTAGTCAAGAGCGGGACTTTCAAGGATTTGGGCTCCATCACCAGAGATATGACAGAAGATGAACGGGCCTTGCTCCAGGGAGTAATGCAAGACATACAGAAGCAATTCGTAACGGCAGTAGCCAAGAGTCGAAAGCTCCCTGAAGAGCAGGTTTCAGCCATTGCTGACGGACGTATTATGACAGGTCATCAGGCCCTGGATGCCAAACTGGTAGACGAACTGGGCAACTTCAGTGTGGCTGTAGATAAGGCTGCCAGTCTGGCGGGAATAGAAGGAAGGCCGGAACTTATCCATCCCAAGAAAGACCGCATTTCAATCATGAGGGAGCTTTTACAGGAAGAAGGGGCAAAGACCTTGAGCAATGCTCTCCGGCAGTTACTGGGATCTTCCACAGACAATCCGGTTTCCTATGGGATCTGAGCAACAGCCACAGTCTATATTGAAGGGTGATCTTGTTGTCCGGTTGCAGCAGGGTTTTTCGCAACACATGAAAAAAGACCTCGAAACCGTAGTTGACGTGGTCTTTGACGCGATGATTTCAGCACTTAAAGAAAAAAGAAGGATAGAGATCAGGGGAATAGGAAGTTTTTCACTACATAGGCAAAAAAGGCGTGAATTTGTAAACCCCAAGACAGGTGGACTCACAGTATGTCCTTCAAGCTATCGCGTAGTTTTCAAAACAGGCAAGGACTTGAAGTCTGAGGTTCTTCCATAATTCAGGACTCAATATTCAAAACTCAACATCTGTAAAGATCGAGCAGTCACCTTTACCCTTTCTGAGCACCAGGGGCTCATCATTTACCAGTGATATAACGCTTGATGGCACTGCAGGAATAATTCCGCAATCTACGACCATAGCCAATCTCTTTCCCAAGACTTCATTAATTTCTTTGGGATCTGACCATACAGGTCCATCACCTATGACGGCTGAGGTACTTATGAGCGGGTTTCCCAGTGCCTCAGCTATTGCCTCACAAACCGGGTGAGCTGGAATACGAATTCCAACAGTGCGGCGTTTTGTAAGCATCATTTTGGGGACTTCCCGGGATCCCTGCAGAATAAAGGTGTAAGGGCCGGGCAAAAAACGTCTCAAAATTCGGTAGGCATAGTCTGTCACAAAGGCATATTTGCTTATGTCTCTGAGGTCTGCACACACAAAACTGAAGGGTGAGCTTTTATGGAGTCCCTTGATCTGATAAATCCGTCCAATTGCCTTCTTGTTAAAGATATCAGCTCCTATGCCATAACAGGTATCTGTGGGATATACGATTATTCCTCCCTTTCTCAAGACCTCTGCTACCCTGTTTATCTGTCGAGGACGGGGTCTTTCCGGGTCTATTTCCAGTAACAATTTTTATCCTCCACGATTTTTCCAGGCACTTATTGAAAAAAAAATCCATCTAGGGTAGTTAATATAGCCTGGGATTAACAAATTCTGTTTCAGTTATCTACCTGGTACGAATTAAGACCCACAAACCCGGACACCTTCCTTCAACAAGGACTTTTTTAATAAATGGGAACTTCCATTTATATCATGTCCGGGTCTACGTCCAGAAATTTTTACAAAGGAGAATCCTCTAATGAAACTAGATCCAACTAAAATGAAAGACTGGCAGATTTCCGAAGCTGCCGAAGAAAACATGAAGACTGTGTATCAGCTTGGTGAGGAACTGGCCCTTGAAAAGGAAGAGCTTCTTCCTTATGGCCACCATGTGGCAAAGATCGATTATGCCAAGGTGTTAGAACGTCTCAAGGACAAGCCGGAAGGGAAATACATCGACGTGACTGCTGTTACACCCACTCCTCTGGGTGAGGGTAAAAGCACCTGTGCAGTGGGTCTTATGGAAGGCCTCGGGAAGAGGGGCAGGAACGTGATGGGCGCCATACGGCAGCCATCCGGGGGGCCCACCTTCAATATCAAGGGCAGCGCGGCAGGAGGGGGCCTTGCGCTGGTCATTCCGCTTTCGAGATTTTCTCTCGGGCTCACAGGTGATATCAATGCCATCATGAATGCCCATAATCTGGGCATGACCGCCTTGACTGCCCGCATGCAGCACGAGTCCAACTATACAGACGAACAGTTGGGCCGGAGGGGGCTGAAGCGTCTCAATATCCACCCCAAGAGCGTGGAGTTCAAGTGGATAATGGATTTCTGCGCACAGGCCCTGAGGAACATTACGCTTGGATTGGGAGGCCGGATGGATGGGCTTACCATGCAGAGCGGGTTTAACATAGCCGTCAGCTCGGAAATCATGGCGATACTTGCCATAGCAAATGACCTCAAGGATCTCAGAGAACGTATGGGCCGTATAGTGCTTGCCTATGATCGTACAGGGAAACCCGTTACGACGGAAGATCTTGAAGTGGCCGGCGCCATGACCGCCTGGATGGTAGAGGCCATCAATCCCAACCTTATGCAGACTGTTGAAGGTCAACCCTGCCTGGTCCACGCAGGACCGTTTGCAAATATTGCCATAGGCCAGTCTTCAGTCATTGCCGACCGAATTGGATTAAAGCTTACCGACTACCTTGTAACTGAGAGCGGCTTTGGCGCTGACATCGGCTTTGAGAAATTCTGGAACCTGAAGTGTCGCTTCAGCGGACTCAAACCCAACTGCGCGGTGATAGTGGCCACTATCAGGGCACTCAAGTGCCACGGCGGAGCGCCCATACCCCGCCCGGGCCGTCCGATGCCAGAGGAGTACAATGGAGAGAATGTGGAGTGGGTGGAGAAGGGATGCGCAAATCTGATCCATCATATTGAGACCGTAAAAAAGGCAGGCATCAACCCTGTGGTCTGTATTAATGCCTTTTACAATGATACCAAGGACGAGATCGCCGTAGTTCGCAGGATGAGCGAGCAGGCCGGGGCACGGGCGGCCGTGTCCGAGCACTGGCTCAAGGGTGGAGACGGTGCGCTGGAATTTGCAGACGCAGTTGTCGATGCCTGTGAAGAAAAGAGCGAATTCCGCCTCCTCTACGATCTTGATATGCCCATTCGCGAGCGCATAGAGCTGATTACCAAAGAGGTATATGGTGGAGACGGCGTTACCTACACTCCGGAGGCCCTTGCCAAGGCCAAGGCCATGGAACAGGATCCTGAGATCTCCAAGCTGGGGACCTGCATGGTGAAGACCCACCTCAGCCTTGCAGACGACCCGAACATCAAGGGCGTACCCAAGGGATGGAACCTGCTTATACGGGATATCCTGACATACAAGGGTGCGGGTTTTGTAGTCCCGGTCGCCGGCGCCATAAGCCTCATGCCCGGAACCGGCTCTGATCCGGCCTATCGCAGGATCGATGTAGATACGGAGACCGGAAAGGTCAGAGGTCTCTTCTAAACCCGGAATATGCGCCTTGCCCCCGGAAAGATTGCTCCGGGGGCTTTGGATCACGGGCGCTAAGTTCAACACCCAACCTGGTTCATTGGCTTATGAATATCGAATATCAAATACCGATTTTCACAGTCTCTTAATCGTCACAATTCATTTTGACGCCTATAGTTTTATCGGCCTTCTGGTAAATCATTTCAAAAACCAGCAAATGAGTTTGAAGTGCCTCCTTTTTTGGTTTTAATACCAAGGTGACAACATTATGTGGCAATGCCTGTCTCTTGCTGCCCTGGAAAAGCAAAAAGGGCTGTCGCATCCGGGGGATGATTTGTACATCTATATTGGCCTACGTGAGAATCACCGGCTTATCCGGCGTATTTCTTGTTTAATACAAGTAAATACCGTCTTCCCTACCCCCCCTTTATAAACCTTTATCCTATATAAAAAGTCCACGGCTACTTGAACAATGATTGAATACGACCGCTACGCGGATCGTTTCAATCCTATCCCAAAGGCTTCGTCCACCAGTTCTCCGCCATCGGACGTGAGTCCGGACTTATCTCTAATCTTCTGTGCGACACTCTTCGCGGCCTCAAGTACTGCGTGGAAGTAGTTTGCTTGGACAAGCTCTGCGCGACAGAACTTTAAGACATCCGCGTAGACCCCACGGTCAATCAATTTGCGGCGAAGTTGGTCTGCGGCTGCTTCTGCCTCCGATATCGTTCGCGCCTGCTTGCATTGCTCCAGCTTCCCCCTAAAATCGAAAAAAAGCACGAAGTTGGGTTAACGCAGATTCCTTAAAGTAAATGCCAGAATTTGCCGAAGAATAATAGCGTAAGGGTAGTAGTTCGATATCCGGGTTAATTCTCTATAGGAGACAAAATGGCATCATCTGATACTGAGAAATTAAGCAACAGGAAAAAAGGATTACGATACAAACTTTTAATTGCTGAATTTTTGTTTTTTGTCCTGCCTTTTATTATTATTATCTATCTTTTTTATAAAAATAATATTATTTTTGAATTATCTCATCTAATTATTATAGTTTTTAGTCTTGTTCTCATTCTATCCGGTTTGATTCTCATCCGTCAGGTTTTCGACAGATTTATCGTGATGGCGACTTCAATCAAGAAGGCGGAGACAGGTGAGAGTTGTTTGATGGATTTGCAAAAAGATGCAACAGAACTGCATGATATAGCAGTCTCGTTTAACAGCATCATGGAAAATTTCCAAAAAACAGCCGACAACTTAAGACTCAGGGTTTTCGAGTTATTTGCTATTAAAAAACTTACTGAAATCGCAAGCAAGAGTTTAAATATTGATGAGTTGCTGAACACACTATTGGGAAAGACGATGGCAGTAACCAAGGCGCAGAGGGGATCTGTGTTTATGGTTGAATCCGAAAAACATCGGTTTTGCATAGTAGCATCGAAGGGACTTGAAAAGGGACCGAAAAAGGGTCCTTACATAAACATCAATGAATCCGTGGCACGACACGTCGTATCTGATAGGAAGCCCCTCCTTGTTCAAGACATTAAGACCGATCCAAGGACCCGTAATCCGAACGATCTTAAATGCGGATCACCATCATTTTTGAGCATGCCGATTTTCGTGAGAGAAAATCTGATGGCAGTCTTGAATCTCTCTAATAAAGAGACAGGGGAAGTATTTGATGTGGACGATGAACAAATTGTGTCCATAATGATTGGCGGGATCGGATTCGCCCTGGAAAATGCCAAGCTGCATTCAAAACTTGGAAAGTATGTAAAAAGTCTTCAGGAGCGCACCATAGACCTGACTGCTGCCAATGATAGACTTCAAAATGAGATCAGCAGGCACGAAGCGCAACGAAATGACTATCTGCGTTCCGGGTAAAGGCACCGGTTACCCGGCAATCCTCCACGCCCTCACCTGTAACGGACGCTTCATATTGGCTTCGAGAACGTTCAAACCCTCGCCGACTGCAACCATATATATCAAAGATATATAACTCGCTATCGAGGCTGTACCAGCACTTCAGGATGTACGGTCACCCTTGTGGCCTACAAGGTTCTTTGTGTACGCTTCACCTGTCTTGTTCGCCAGTTAGACTGACTTCGCCACAGGCGCAACAACTCAATATGGGTGGATGGTTAATCCTTACCCAGCCGGGACTTGTACCCGACAAGAAGCACCAAGCTGCGCTTGGCGCACTAACGTGGAAGTCACCAGCCGGAAAAGCCAAAGATAAAATTGGGAGAGTGTTCACTTAAAGATAGATAGAAAAATGGCCTGATAGACTTGGAAGACCTCCGGGTCGGTAAGAGCATTCCAGAGTTTCATAGAGGCATCGACCATCTCTTCCTTCTTTGAGACGACCTTGGTGCGTCGGGTCATCCGTCCCAGATGGTGTCGGGTGTTGCTGTTATCGCGCTCGATAGTCACCGGGTGCTTCATGGCGCCTTATCAAGGCTTGAGCCCTGTGAGGTGAAAGTCTCATGCAGGGTTCTTGGGTCTGTGGGTATGGATGGCCGACATGCCTATAGGCTGATATCCATGACGCGCTCTGGTTTTAAGAAAGGCCGTATTCTTTCCACTTTGTCTGACGGCTCCACGTCATCTTTTTCGCGGCATTCAAGAATTGCCACGATTTCATCGGCGGTCCTGGGAGTCTCTTCATCCTCTTGACTATGGTAAACAACGCGCAGCACGTCTTCCAGAGTGGTAATTCCCTTAGATGCCTTATAAAACCCGTCTTCCAGCATCGATACCAACTTGGTTGCCTTCCTGGCAGCACTCCTGATCTGGCCTGATGTCTTGCGGGACAGGATAGCATCACGGACAGCGTCATTTACCACGAGGAGTTCATGAATGGCTGTCCTTCCCTTATACCCGGTATCGTTGCATTGCACACAACCTGTAGCTTGATGAAAGGAATATTTATATGGATTGACATCTCTAATATTAAAAGACTCAAACAACCTTTTGTCCGGTGTATAAGGCCTTTTGCAATTGGGACAGAGCATACGGACCAAGCGTTGAGAAAGGACGGAGACCACGGTCGAAGAGATCAAAAATGTTTCAATACCCATGTCTATCAGTCGCAACAAGGCTCCGGTTGTATCGTCCGTGTGAAAAGTAGTAAAGACTTTGTGGCCAGTGAGAGCTACCTGTATCGTGGCTTCCGCAGCCACTTGGTCTCTGATCTCACCTACCATGATGACATCAGGGTCCTGGCGCATCATCGCCTTCAAAAAATGGACATATGTCAGATCGATCTTGTTATTCAGTTTACCTTGAACAACACCTTCTATTGTGTATTCTACCGGGTCTTCGACGGTGATTATCTTTTTGTCGTTACGATTCAGATGGTTCAGTGAAGCATATAGCGTGGTTGTTTTACCGGAACCGGTGGGTCCCGTCACCAACATAAGACCCGTGGGGTAGTCCAGTAGTTTCTTAAATCTGGCTAAATTTAGGGGAGAAAAACCGAGGTTATCAATATCAATTAGGTTTGTGCTTCGGTGCAGGATTCGAATCACCACACTCTCTCCATAGATAGAAGCATAGACAGCGATTCTTAAATCGATCTCTTTACCAAGGATACTGGCCTCCAGTCTACCATCCTGGTGCCTTCGCCTTTCAGCGATGTCCATGTTACATAATGACTTGATACGGGACACCACCTGAGGTGCCAATTCCTTGGGCAGATCAGTCTTGTGAAGCAAGATTCCATCGGTTCTGTACCTGACCCGCATCTTGCTTGACTGAGGTTCAATGTGGATATCACTTGCCCCTTCGGCAATAGCGGACGAGATAATGTAATTTACGACATTGACTGCATTGTCCATCTGCCCTTTGGAATTATCCACGCCTCCTATGACCAGGTCTTTTCTTTTGTCGGTATATGCGGCTTCGGGATCTGCGAATTCGATCTTTTGAAAAAGCTTATCCACCAATTCCATAATGCCTGATTGCGTTCCGATGGCAGGCTGTATCTGACAGCGGAATAGACTTTTGAAATCATTGATTGTGTCCTCTGATAAGGGGTCGGCCATGATGACCGTTACGGTGTCGCCCTCCTTAAAGGCGGGCACCGCCTCAACTCTACGCAAGAATGCCTCATTGACCTGGAGTGCGAGATTATGGTCAATTAGATTGATATCAGGTATAATTTTAGGTATGCCCAGTTGGATGCTCAAGGCTTGTACTAATTGCTTTTCAGAAATCAGACCGATTTCGATTAAAAGTTTGCCGATTTTCTTTTCCCCTGGATTCTGTTCTTTTAACACCTGGTCCAGTTGGGTTTGTGTGATCAAAGACATATTGACCAGTAGTTCCCCCAGATACAGCTTGTATTTGTGAGTTCTCAGTATTCGGGATAGTTCGGTTTCTGACAAAAAATCCAGCTCTACACAGAGTTGTCCTAAAGGCAAGTATTCTTTTTTCTTTTTCTGATAAGACAGGACTTCATCCAGTTGTGATTGCGTCAGATAACCTTCTGAAACCAATAGTTTTCCCATCTTGACCTTTTCGGATTTCTTTCTTGCACTCATGACTAACCTTTTGTCTTTTCATCGTTTGTCGTAAATGACACACTTATCCCTTTTATCGGCTTTTTCTCAAGAATCTTGATACGCGATGACAACTAACTAAATAAAATCTCAAAACAGGAGGCTTCAGTCCCCCAGACGTCCTGTCCGCTATCTCCAGCGCCCTTAATAAGATCGGCTCTATCGTTTTATTTCTGTGGATCTATAGGTCTGTGAGGGTGGTGTGTGCGCGCATGGTACGTGTTGATATAGGGAAAACCGGGGATTGGGACTCATACCCCATCATGTTTTATATTTGCCCCGTAGAGTTTTTGAAAAAATCCTGACTTGACTTTTTTTCTTTAATCCTTCTAACAATCTGCTGTAATTCGCCAATAGTGCATTTTTTTCTGACAAAACCACTGGCAACTTCTATGAGTTTCAGAAGATCCTCGTCAACATCCAGTGATAGATATGGTTTCTCTGCTTTGAGTGGTTTTGTTTTTTTGAGCATGTTTTCTCCCTTTAAATCTGCAAATCATCATAGAGGCACCGTCCCATCGATGCACTCACCACATGGACATTCAGGGCCTAAAAAACACTCTAGCGGATACTGCGAAATCCATGCCAGTATAAACAGGCAGAGGATATCTTTAGATCTTACAAATACTTAGCCCGACGTAACACCGAGAATTCCAGATAAGATATGTGTAAAAAAATATCATTATATTGGTAAAAATATTACATTAAGCGCCTTGCCCCGGAAACATCACTCCGGGGGCTTTGGGCCATAAGCGCCGGCTTAAATACCCAACCTGGTTCATTGGCTCATGAATATCGAATATCAAACACCGATTTTCACAGTCTCTTAATCGTCACAATTCATTTTGACGCTTATTCGTCAAAATTTCTGTAAATACACTAAGATACTATTCTGTAACACTGGAGTTGTCAGCAAAATTGTGACGCTTATAGTTTTATCGGCCTTCTGGTATTTTCTAATTTCAACGTTCCGTGAACGCTTACAATAAAGGTTTATCCTATGACCACAATTATACATTTTTCGGGGCTCAATACAGACCCTGTATCCTTGATCCACCTGGCTTAGGACTCCCGTTACCGGGCTTGCCCTCACGCTTCACTACTGCCCTGCCAGCTGAGCTTTCGGCAGGTGGGACTTGAATCTTCCGACTCTCACCCACTGGGTAACTTTAACCAATTTCATCCCACTTCATGGGAATCCCAAGGCTCCGAGCTTTGCTCGGCACGAGGACGCGCAGGTTAGCATACTCCATCAGTGTGCCAGCTTGACCGTTGCCAGACGATTCAGGCTCACGCCGGCTTCGGCCGCTTCTACGGTGAGGTCGCGGTGAACGTCCGGGGGAACTCTTACCATGAACTTGCCGCTGAACTTCCGGCAGGCGAGTGGTTCCGGAATCGGTTCCCGTGACTGCTTCATATCGGCAACAACGTCGGCAACGACTCCACGGATCCCGCGAAGCGCAGCTTCGTGAGAAGAGGACAACCAACTCAGGCTCGGGAATTCAGCACAGAGGCCGACGTACTCCTGATCATCCTCTGACCAGGTCACCCGGTATGTATAGTGATCATTTCGAATGGCTTTCATATTCCAACCTCTCGATCGCTCTTAGGACTTGCCTGACCTGATACGCCTTGGCTTTGCCCTTGGCATTCTGAATGTTGACCCTCGGGTCGCCTTGCCACGGGGTCTTGTAGACCCGGTGACTTGAGCCCTTCTGTCTGGGTTGCCCGAAGTAGTGATCACACACGTGACATGCGTCGGAAAAGCGCACGCCCTTCGGATTCCGTCGCATCTGCTCAACTAAACCGTCAACCCTCGCCATGGTGTTATGGTATCACTATTGATATTTATGTCAAGTGCCAACGAGTCTGTAGAAAAAGTCCTTTTGATAGTGTTGCCATTTCCCATGGGCACCGATTTTTAAAGCAGCATCCGGGAATTCCATTCCGGTTTCAGTTGCGGTTATATTTTCAAACTCAGCCTACCATAACCTTTGTTATTTGGGGTACTACCAACTTGGCATCAACGGGAAGGAATTGGCCCGGTATTTCGGTAATCCCGGCCTTCAGTCTCGAAGGCCATCAAGCAAGGTGAAAAATTTGCAAAAGAGAATGATGTTAAGCTATTAAGCTAATTCCGTCGTCCCCGTCCCTCAGATTCATTCTTTTCTTGAATTGCTTGTAATAGTTCCTCCACTCTCTGCGAACCTATC
>JAUXDR010000274.1 GCA_030618205.1 Deltaproteobacteria bacterium
GATAAAAGATTGAAGGTTTAAAGGAAGACATAAAGTCTTATGAATTGCTTGCCAAGCCAATACCACCTGATAATGCCATTGGGCGACTCACTCGCATGGAAGCAATAAACAGTAAAAGCATAAATGAAGCTGCATTGAACAATATTCCGACCTTGGCATTGAGCTTTCTCCTTTATGATTTTTTGTTGTCTTAGAGTAGACCATCTATCTTCCCCTTCCAGGTTTTCTTCTTTATAGTCAACCACAATAACACTGCAAGAAGTGATTCCGCTCAAAATGCCTTGCGTGCAAGACGCCCTGCTGATCCTTTACTCTTCTATGTCGAACGCCCAGGGTATATGTTCAATGATCGGTTTTCCAGTACCATGAAACCTGATTGCCAGGACATCAAATCGAATTTCCCTTTCCAGACAACCCTTTTTCTGGAGATACCACTTGGCAACACGTATAATCTGACGCTTTTTGTGATAGGTTATTGCCTCCTGGGGCAGACCATATTTAGCACTTAACCTGGACTTTACTTCCACAAAGATTATCCGTGAGCGATCCTCAAGGATCAGGTCTATCTCACCGCACTTCACCCGGTAGTTACGCTCAAGGACATGATATCCCTTCTTTATGAAAAAGGCTTCAGCAAGTCTCTCTGCCTTTTCCCCTAATTCCTTGGCATATCTGGGTCTCAATCGTACTCCTGGGATATTGTTGTGTACTCCCGCACTCCTTTAAAGGTTTTCCTGTGGATCTGACAACAGCCATAGAGCCTGATAGCCTTACGGTGTTCTGAAGTTGCGTAGCCTTTGTTGCCTGCAAAATTGTAATTGGGATAATTCCGGTGCATTTCTTCCATAAGGCTGTCTCTAAAGACCTTGGCCACTATTGATGCGGCTGCCACGGAAAGAGACCTCTGGTCTCCTTTTACCAAGGTCTTCTGAGGCAAAGTGTGAGGAATTGGTTGATTACCGTCAATAAGTAAGGCTCTGGGCCGCAGATCTAGATTATCAACGGCCTGGGCCATTGCCTTAAGGCTGGCCTTCAGGATATTTATCCGGTCTATTTCAGCAGATTCCACCTGGGCCACAGAAACCGCCAGGGCCTTTTCTCTTATCGCCCTGTTAAGGGCTTCCCTCTGTTTTGAGGAAAGGACCTTTGAATCCCGGACACCTGGAAGATGAATATCAGGCGAAAGTATCACAGCAGCCGCTACTACAGGCCCTGCCAGACACCCACGGCCAACTTCGTCAAGGCCGGCAACCGGATCGAGATCATGGTCCCACAGAATACGTTCAAAGTACAAGAGATCCAGTACGGAATCTCTGCCCCCGGTCTTCATGAAATCAAGAACGAGGACTCACCTTTTGTCGTGCCGCCCTACCCTTTAGACCACGTAGATAGTAAAATTTGGCCCGGTTGTGGCGGCCTTCTTTTGCCAATTCTATTTTTTCGATCCTGGGAGAGTGTATGGGGAAAACGCGCTCTACGCCAACGCCGTAAGAGATCTTTCTTACAGTAAAACTCTCAGACATGCCGCTGCCCCTGCGACTGATTACCACGCCTTCAAATATCTGTATACGTTCCTTTTCCTCTGTCTCCCGAATCTTGACATGAACACGCACCGTATCTCCGGGCCTGAAGTCCGAAATATCTGCTCGCATCTCTTCAAGTTCAAGTCTACGCAAAATTTCCATCAGCTATATCCTCCTGAAAATATTGAATGCCACATGATCCACAATTCAACATTCAACATTCAACATTCAACATTATTAATCCCTATCACCCAGAAGCCGGTCCAGGGTTATTGCAACTGCGCTGCGGACCGGCAAATGATTGTATTCCCGATTACCCTCTATAGGGGAAATCACTCCATCAACACTTTCAAGCACACTGTTATCAAATCCGGAAGCAGTGCCAAAGAGAAGCAAAATGCTGTCACGGCCTTGATCTTCTATTTTTTTTCGCAAACCGGACCAATCCACAGAATTT
>JAUXDR010000280.1 GCA_030618205.1 Deltaproteobacteria bacterium
AAGGAGAACTCAAAAATGTCCATTCTTAGTTATCTGACTCTATTACTAACGCCCCTCTTTTTCCTGGTCCAGGCCCAAGACTGCCTTGCGTCTGCCTGTCCTTCCAAGGAGGCCATACAACAGAAGGTGGTAGATACCTTCAAGCAAGACATCCGTGTCATAAAGATCCAGCCAGGCGCTGTCCTGGGACTTTGCGAAGTTCAGGTGAATTTCAAGGGCCAAAATCGCATCTTATACACTGACCCAAAGGGGGAATTCCTGATCACCGGCTCTATCTTCAGGAGCTCAGACGGAACTAATATCACCAAAGAGGCAATTGCTGATCTCAATCGTTTTAGTGATTCTGAGATCAAACATCTTGAAGACTTAATTGCCTTTACCGTGGGTTCAAAAGGGGAAGTTGTTTACTTCGTTACAGACCCGCAATGCCCATACTGCAAAAAGGCAGAGGAAATAGTCGCCCATATGGCAGAAGCAGGGGAATTGCAGTTAAAGATCTTGCTGTTCCCCCTCGGCTTTCATAAGGGTGCAAAGGAGCAGTGTATATCCGTCATTTGTGACAATAAGGGACTGGAAGGCCTTCACAGCCAGTACAAATCGGAAAACCAGTGTCAGGAAGGGAAAACCAAGATTGAAGATACTCTCCGCTTCCTGAAACAAAAGGGTATAACAGGCGTTCCGACCTATATCTTTACAGACGGGCAGTATCATTCAGGTGTGCTTAATGAGCAAGCCATGAAGAAGCGGCTGGGACTTTCAGAGGATGAGACCGCTCAGAAAGGATCAAAATAGTCGAGGTCTGCTCCCAGGCTATGCCCTGGGGGCACTTGCGGTCCTGGCTGTCGCTGAGGTCTTTCTTTTACTCAAGGTCCCTGTCGTACAAGACTATTTTTATATCCTTGCCTGGTGGCCCTATATAATCCTGGCTGATGGCCTGATTTACAAGCAACGCGGATGGTCGCCCATTAAAGGCAGGCCGCTTGGTTTTCTTTCGCTGATCACATGGTCTGTAACCATATGGCTGATCTTTGAACTCTTCAACTTAAGGCTCCAGAACTGGCACTACATGGAACTCGTATCAAACCCTTACTTCAGATGGCCCGGCTACACCCTTGCATTTGCCACAGTCCTTCCAGGCCTCTTTGAGACTTACTGCCTGATACAGACCTTTGGGATCTCAGAGCAAGTAAAGACCCGACCCTTTGCGATAACGCCTACAATTGAGAAGACCTTTCTGGCAACAGGACTGATTTTCTTGGCCTTTTCCGTATTTCTGCCTAAATACTTCTTTCCTTTGGTGTGGGGGGGATTTGTCTTCCTGTTAGATCCTATAAATGCAAGGATGAAAAGGCCCAGTTTACTTAAGGACCTCTCAAACGGAAGACCTCAAAAAGCCATTCAGCTCCTGATCGCCGGCATGGTATGCGGCCTGCTGTGGGAATTCTGGAACTTTTGGGCAAAATCCAAATGGATATATACGGTTCCCTTTGTGGGAGACATAAAACTCTTTGAGATGCCTGTCTTGGGATTTCTGGGTTTTCCCCCCTTCGCCCTTGAGTGCTATGTAATGTATAATTTTGTATGCTGCCTTGGCTTGGCCGTCCCATGGGAGCAGGAAGCCAATAAAAAAAAGGTGGGCTGGCATATCCTTGTGGTACTGGCCACTCAAATAGCGTTCTGGTTTTTTGTTTTTTCTCTGATAGATCAGCATACTGTTCATTCGTTCCATTGACGGATCATAGACTCCGGCTATATTGTGCTTCAGCGAGTGTAATTCAGGTGAACAGACTGAAGGTAGAAGGCTAATAGGGACAAATCATGCGTGATCACACAAAACTGCGGGCATTTGAGTTGGCTGACGAGATTGCAGTATTACTTTAGAGGATTTATCTCTGTTCGATCGTTG
>JAUXDR010000198.1 GCA_030618205.1 Deltaproteobacteria bacterium
TGGCGTATACGGCGCTGAGTGGCCCGATCCTGTCTCAGTTCAGCCTCTCCCTCAATAAGGGTGGCAAGATATTTGATGTGCGACCACTCATCCTTTGAGGCCTTGGTTGCAGTCTCTGCGTATTTATCTGCAATACAGGACAGTTTTAAATATTTTAGATGGTCATCAAGATCACCCATAGGCAGACTCAGTTGTTTTGGAGAGTTAGGGTTCATTAGTCATCCTCCTTGCCGGCTTGATAAATACTCATGTCCGGCGGTTCTACATCAATATTGAGTAAATCCTCCCTGCGGGTGAGGTGTAGAGCACCCGGTTCCTTGGGAGTCCGTGCTCTCTGCTCCAAGAGGTTTGCAATATATTCAGACGAAAAGGCATGAAAGACAAAGGCATCTTCCATTGCTCGGGTCACGGCCTCAGGGCTGTATATCTCACTTAAGGCAACAATTTTACGGACATGGGAAAGTGGATTCATCCTTTTGGCTTCCAGTGCCTGATGGTATTCGCTAGCTCGTGACGATAATGTCAAAAAGCGCCTCATGATTAGCTGATCTTTGGCCTTTCGGCGCTGAGCAAGCAGGGGCTTGGGGTGATCCGGATCCTCAAAATCCTTATGGCGGTCATAGCTGCGGTCATGGCGGGCGACGAGCTTTTCCTGGTGATACAGGCAGAGGCGATCCGGATATGCCTTGAGGGTAAGTTGCGTTCCTGCATATTCAGATGGTACCGAATAACTGTTTGTATCCAGACTGACACGAAACTGGGAGGAGGCCCTGGCCTGGCTTATGGTGGCAATATCGTAGGGATGAAGCGGCAAGGCCTGTAATCGAGACTTTTCTTCGACGAAGAGTTCCGTGGGCTTCTTTTTGGTTTCACCATGGATCCGGACATTGGCAATGGAATCAAGCCATAGCCTGCATGCCGGATTAATGTGGCTGAAATCCTTGATATCTAAACCACCCAGCAGGTTTTTTTTGACATAACCGACTCCGCTTTCAACAATGCCCTTTTCATTACCCTTCCTGACGTTGCAGGCCGTGATGTCAAAACCGTAATGGCGGGAAAAATCAAGATATTTGGGGTTGAACACCGGTGCCTGGCCGACGATGCGTCTGAGCACCGCGCTTTTGAGATTGTCAACCATAATTCGTCCAGGTACTCCGCCGAAAAACTCAAAGGCATGTTGATGGCAGGCCAACCAATGTTCCATGGTCTGTGACACGGTGAATTCAACATACAGCAGTCGGCTGTAGCACAGCACCATCACAAAGAAACTAAGCCGCCGCATGGTCTCACCCACGTTTACCGAACCAAACGAACCCCAGTCCACCTGGGCGCATTCTCCTGGGGCAAAGGCGAGCTTGAAAAAGGCAGGTGAGCGTTTCGGCCTGATTTTACGGATATAGCGTTTAACCGTGTTATAGCTGCCTTGAAAGCTCATCTCCTGCAGATGCTGAAAAATTTGGGTGGCGGTGTAAGGATGCCTTTCTATCATGCGGCCTATCTCCGCCTTAAAAGGATCAAGAACGCTCGCTTTGTTAGACTTCTTTCTGGGACAGTATCGTTCTTCGGTAAACCATTTGGCCACGGTGCGTTGGTCCAGGCCCAATTCCCCGGCAATCTGGGAGGCGTTTAATCCATCCTGTTCATGCAGCTTTTTGATTTTGCAAAAGTTCTCGTAGTCAATCATGAACCGCCCTCCATGATCTGCCTGAAGACCTGGCCGATGGACTGCGGCAAGTCCCCGGATTGATTCCTGGTGACCGGTACGGCAAGTTCAGGTGGAGCCAAATCAAGCACCTGATACAGTGGCTTTCTGTAGGCGATCAGATCGTGTTGGACCAATTCCAGTCTGGCCTGGGCCAGGGTGCATCTGTCCATATTCAGCCGCTGACCAATGGATTGGTCAGAGTAATAGCTCAAACCTTGAGCATCTGAAACAGTGATCAGAAACAGATAGAGGGCAGCAGCAGAATGGCTGCACTTGTCAAGATGGCGGTCACGCACCAGGCGGCCGTCAACCCAACTGAATTGTTTAGGAACCTGGCGGATCCGCCTGGGATGGATAGGATTTTTTGCTGGCATAGTCTTCTCCTTGAAAATTTGGGGTTGATGAGTTGAGAATATCTGCCCCTAATTGTTGCATACTGCGGGTGGTGTTGGCTATGTCATCTTGTAACGCAGTCCCGGTTAAATGAGCGATTAAGCCCACCAAAACAGTATGTTGCGTCATTAAGAGATCTTGTAACGCATCTTTCGTTAATTGCTTCACAACATACTGTTTTCCCACGATTTTTTCGTTTGAGTGATCTTGTAACGCATTACCTTTGCGCCGCCAGTAGCCGGGGTTGTGCTTACGCCATTCTTGGACCCGGCGGACATTTTCCGGGCCGCGAAAGTAATTTTTGTTCTCTCTTTTAGCCAACCAGCGGGTCTGAGCAGCGGCCTTGCTTGCCTTCCGGCATTCTGGTTTTCTGCAGTATTCCTGTTTCCGGACGTTGCGTGGGTCTGGTATGAAAAAATCACCACACTTCCGGCATTTACGCCTTCGGAGTCTTTGTGCCATCGATCATTACCTCCACACGTGGATGATCGACTTACAAGAAGAAATGATGGAAGAAAATCAGAAGAAAATGGAAGAACAGAAGAAGAGAGAAGAAATGATTTTAAATTGTTTTGGGAAGAAAAAGGAGGAAGAAAATAGACAATTTCAGATGGTCAGGTAAGAGGTAATTTCAGGTGGCCGCTGACATAAAGGGATTGGACAACGTCTAAGACCAGTTTTTAAATGTCCCTGCTGCAAATCACCCATGGTCATTCTTGGATTCCGTCGAATTGCATGGGGAGCAGGATAGCTCTTTTTGATGGCAAAGGCTTGCAGTTCATTTCAAACAGGAGAAAGAAACTTTTATGAAATAGTTATTTTTTTGACGCCTATTTATAGGCTAATGCCTCCGTACGCCATGAAAAAAGTTCGTTTCTTGAAGAACCCCTTCCTACCCCCTATTCAAAAAAAGA
>JAUXDR010000140.1 GCA_030618205.1 Deltaproteobacteria bacterium
CCAAGTGATCATCACTCGGCTCCCTTATCGTCTGTTTCTGATACAGCGACACAATCATCAACATAACGAGCAGGGCATGCTACACGCTTACCGCGCGTCTCATGTTGTTCCGCTCAAGGATTGACTCCATGAGCCGAATCTGACCTGTCGGGCTTTCAGATAGACACGACGCAATGAACTCTTCAGCGCACTGCTGCAATAGGTTCATTAGAAGTACCTCCTACTAACCACTCTCATTTACCCCTGCCATTCGGCAGGTGGCACCGTTCGGGCCTTCACCGGGGTGAGTCTTCCGCACTTTTCTATTTTCTTCGCAAGGCTCGTTTCCAGCCGTCACGCCATCTATGACGGTGTCCTGCACCTCTTATGGCCTTCGGGCTTCGCTCTTCGAGCTACGCCCTTGACAGGCTGCTGAACTTCCTTGGCCCGCCATAGCCCGCAGGGCGACGGCGGCTGCCTACTCACCACACAGGTTGCCCTGCATGACGCTGGATTTCTCTTGAGCAATACGCAGAAGAGAATGGCGGCTGGTTTCCGCCGACGCTTCACGTCCTCTTGGATCAGGGGTACCCCTACCTGCACAAGACGAACCAACTGCACTGTCCCCGAGCTGGCAGGAAGATCGAGGATGAGGCTGAGTACAACTCGACCACGACCTACTGGTACCAAGGGGGTCTGAAGTACGTCCCCGATGCAACGGGTGTGGTCGTCGTGATGGACGCCGAGCACAACCACCGAGAATATGGGAACGTGCTCTTCATGGGGGGCGAGGTCAGGAAGTACGGCAAGGTCCAGTCCACCGACAGTGTCACGGCCGACCAAGAATGGCCCCCGCCAGCAGTCCGGCAACTGCTTGCAGGAAAGGGAAACCCGGAGTAGAACATCAGGATGCTACGGACGGCTGACGCCGCCGCAGATCCGAGCGTTGGGCGTCAAAGATCACCAGATACGGTCTTTAAGCAAATTCTTTACTTCTTGACACCCGTGCTTTATTCTATGTATAAGTAATTTCTTTTCAGCATTCTATATGGAGGACGACATGAAAAAGAGAAGTCTACAGCAGATAGCTGAATTTGTTGATAAAAAGGCAAAAAAGCAATTATCTGAATCTCCCAAAATAGATGAAATAATGAGGGCTAAAGCGGCTCTCAAAAAATATTCATCGAAACCTACAAAAGAGTTTACTTTCACTGTTGGGGAGATCAATGCCTACATGGGATAAAATACTCCAAGAGGTTGAGAGTTTAAACCCACTGCGTGTACTTGATAAATATTTGTCCAATTTGAGCAGGCAGACCAAAAGAACCTCAATTTGCTACATGACGGCATTTACTGTCGTTAAACCTCCAGTTCCATCCCTTTTCCACTCAATCATTGATCAAGATATTCAAGGGTTTATGACCTGCTCAAAGGGCGTGGATAAAGATGGGCTAAATTTAATAGTTCACACCCCTGGTGGTGATTATGAGGCAACAAAAAGAATCATTACCTACCTTCATGAAACCTATAAACATATAAGGGTCTATATCCCACATATGGCAATGAGTGGCGGAACTCTATTTGCCTGTTCATCTGATGAAATTTTTATGGGGCCTTATTCAAGTATTGGCCCTACAGACCCTCAAGTTTTTTTGGATGGCAACTATATACCCGTCGGTGCACTAATAAACGAATTCAATAAAGCGTTTGAAGAAGTATCATCTGACCCATCAACAGCCCTTCTGTGGAACGAAAGACTTAACAAAGTCCCGTTCGGAAAATTAAAAGCCGCTGAGAACATGAGGGATAATTCCTTTAAATACTTGGTTGATTTACTGAAAACACGAAATTGCCGTGATAAAAAGGATGATAAAATTGAATCAATAGCAAAATTCTTAAACAGCCATGAAGGGCACTCTTCACACGGTAGAGGTATCAGCCTAAAAGACGCAAAAGAAATTGGCTTAAATGTTTTCGACTTAAGAGAGCAAAAAGAGACAGAAGACATAATTCTTTCAATTTATCATGCGGCAATTGTCTTATTTCAGAAAACTGCTGCCCAAAAAATTATAATCAACAACAAGAAAAGCAAATATATTAATAACTACTCCCAAGATCACCCTATAGTATAGGCCATCGCCCATCAAGGCACTGCACATTGACCGCAAGGGGCGCGGGCTTATTGCCTGTTGCCCCTTTTGTGTTTCCGGGGGTTTGTTGCATAGTATGTCACCCCTTGCGGCAAGTGAACTTGGTCGTTCGGTGTTATGATGCGATGAAGAGATTTTCGGCAAGCATTCCCAGAAAGATGTTCTGGTCCAAGGAAGTTAAGGCAAAACCCTTGAAAAAGTTGCTGAGGAAATAATTGAAATTCTTATTACTAAATCGAATATTGGGCTAAAAGTTACCGAAGGGTTAATAAAAAAGTTTATTCAGTCTAATTCATGGGCGGAGTCAAAATCAAATATGTCTCTTCTTGAGAAATGTAAATTTTTCAATCCAGGCACATCAAAAAAGATAAAGGAAGCTCTTAAAGAGAATAGCCAAATAAGAGATTCTTTGGGTGTACCAGATCGGATAAAGGCATTAATCAAAAGAATCAGCAGCTAACCTGTCAGTCCACCTGACCGGTGTTTCGCGGCGCTTCACACCGGCAGGTGACTTCTGCGTTGGGCTGCTGTAACATGTGAACTTCCGTAACAGCTGATTGCTGAAAGTGCCAATCGTCGGCCTTGTGCAGGCTAGTGACTGAGGTTGATTGAGGCGAGCTGCGTGCAAGAATTGATATGCTTGATGAGGTAGAGGAGGACCAGGAATCCTCTCCTGCAGGAGGAGATCTCATGAACGCAACCTTCTCTGGGGATGCATTGTCCCCAGTGCTGACAGGACAAGCAACAGCGAAATCTCGCGTCAACCTATCCTTCCAGCATATGCAAGAGGCTATCCACCTGATGGAGTTGAGCAACGATTGTGAAGCTGCCAATTCTGGGAAGACTTTTGCAGATGGTGATTTTTTCAACCATCATAGAGCTTATGTCGTCGGCGCAATTATGACCTCTGTGGCATCAGTTGAAGCCCGGATAAACGAATTTTATCTCGATGCAACAGATAACCTCCTGGGTTCGATTCTTGACGCTGGTCAACAGGTTTTATTAGCGGAACTCTGGAAGCCTGTCGACGAAAAGAGGTTTCGTATTTTACAAAAATATCAAATTGCGCTTGCTGCGATAGAAAGGAGCAAATTCGATACTTCAAGAGGCCCATACCAGGACGTGGATCTCCTGATAGCCCTTCGGAATATGCTGGTCCACTTTAAGCCGGAATGGGACAACGATCAAAAAAAGCACAGGCAAATAGAAAAGAAGCTTCAGGGGCGATTTAAATTAAATCCATTCTGGCCTAAAGATGGTCCTATATTCTTCCCATTCAAGTGCCTCAGCCATGGATGTGCAAGTTGGGCCGTAAGATCAAGCATGAATTTCATCCTTCAGTTCTTCGCCCTAATAGGGGTTGATCCAGAAACTGACCTTTTCAAGATCTGGAAGGCAATGGAAGAAAGCCTCTAATAACTTCAGAGATCATGTCACATTTGTCGTTAAAGCGAAATGAGTCCATTTTACGCCGTATTGTGGGTGCCCGCAATTTGGCGCCGGTGTGCGAAGTTCATCTTCAGCCGGGGCCGGCTCAAGCAATCATCCCCGCCTATCGGGATAGGGAGGAGCCTCACAGCTCCCCCCTCCCACACCACGCAGCGTACGGGTCCGTACTGCTCGGTTCGGCTGATCAGGCAGAATCAGACCCAAGGGAACAAAGAACCAAGTGATCATCACTCGGCTCCCTTATCGTCTGTTTCTGATACAGCGACACAATCATCAACATAACGAGCAGGGCATGCTACACGCTTACCGCGCGTCTCATGTTGTTCCGCTCAAGG
>JAUXDR010000263.1 GCA_030618205.1 Deltaproteobacteria bacterium
CACGGATTACTCTAATTATTGTGAAGGATGTTGCGAAATCTATAGGGTTTAATTCCTACAAGAACACACGCAAAAAGCCCATACAATATGTTGTAGGTATATGGTCTGCCAACTCACTATATGTTGTGTTATACAATACTAAATGTCATTATATGGGGTTAACTAAAAACTCAGATCCTCTCACGATCAAGGCTTCTATATTGTACAGCCTCGGACAAGTGAGCCATGGTTACGGTAGTTGAGTCCTCAAGATCCGCAATAGTCCTTCCTATTTTTATTATCCTATGAAATGCCCTTGCGCTCAAGGCCAGTTTGCTTGCGACGGCCTCCAGAAATGACCTGTTTTCTTCTGACAATTTACAGAAAAACCTCAGTTCTTTTGAAGACATTTGTGAATTGCAGTGGATGGAAAGATCCCTGAATCGTTGTTCCTGTATCTTTCTGGCACTGATCACCCTCTTTCTGATTGTGGCTGAGCTTTCCCCCCGCCTTGCATGACTGAGCTCCGAATAGGGTACGGCAGGAACCTCGATTTGAATATCTATACGGTCCAGCAAAGGACCCGATATCCGGTTACGATAACGAATTATCTGACTTGGAAGGCAAGAGCACTTGTTTCTTGGATCTCCTAAATGTCCGCAAGGACAGGGATTCTGGGCAGCCACAAGGGTAAACCTTGCTGGAAAGGAGAGTGTAATAGAGGCCCTTGAAATGGTCACAACCCCATCTTCAATAGGTTGCCTAAGGCTTTCCAGTACATTCTTTTTGAATTCCGGCAGCTCATCTAGGAACAGCACACCGTTGTGGGCAAGGCTTACCTGGCCCGGCCTTGGCACAGTTCCTCCACCAATTAGACCGGCATCTGAGATGGTGTGATGGGGTGAGCAAAAAGGCCTTAAAGTAATTAAGGGCTCACCTGAAGGCAAAAGTCCTGCTACGCTGTATATGGTCGTGGTCTCAAGGGCTTCCTCAAAGGTGAGCGAGGGAAGGATTGAGGGAATACGTTTGGCCAACATGGTCTTTCCAGACCCTGGCGGGCCTATCATAAGCACGTTGTGACCACCTGCAGCAGCTACCTCAAGGGCCCTTTTTGCATGTTCCTGACCAATTACATCCTGAAAGTCCCCATATAGGAATTTTCGCTCCTTGAATAGTTCGTTCAGATCAATTCGCAAGGGCTCGATCTTGATGTTGTCCAGGAGGAACTCCACCACCTCGGAGAGATGACCTACCGGAAATACGGCGGTTTCTCTTACTACGGCGGCCTCAGGGGCATTTGCTTTGGGAACCATGAAACCATTCAGGTTCCAGTCCCTGGCAGCGAGAGAAAGAGGAAGCATACCCCTTGTGCTTTTCAATGTGCCATCAAGGGATAGCTCTCCCGCAAGACAGTATTTACCAAGTATTTCCTGTGGAATTATCTCCGTGGCGCACAGAATGGCGCAGGCTATGGGGAGATCCAGGGCCGATCCCTCTTTTTTCATGTCTGCTGGTGCGAGATTGACTGTAATCCTCTGGGTGGGAAACGGATAGCCACAATTCTTAATAGCGCTTTTGACCCTTTCCCTGCTTTCTTTAACTGCCCCCTCAGGGAGTCCAACCATATTGAAAGAAGGAAGCCCAGGAGAAACATCTATCTCAATTTCTATGGGAAAGGCCTCTATCCCAACAGCAACCCCACTTTTCGCTATAGCAAGCATGAGTGACCGTGTCCTTTCTGATCAATTGGTTTCAACTATCGAAACTGGAAATTCGAAATTCGAAATTAGGTAACGCATCTACATCTTTGTGTTTTTCCCAATTTCAAATTTCGAGTTTCAAATTTCACTGCCAAAATACAAGACCAACAAAATATAAACTACTTTTGACTTGTCGTGAAGGATGCCCATTATACTATTAAATCACCAAGGACAAATAATTCTGATAAGGCAAGATTGAAAGAACTACGGAGCAAAGGCACATGGATCAATTTCCGGAAAGATGGGGTTTTCCATCTCAAGCCTTTGTAATCTGCATGCCGTGAGTTCAGGCCTGTTACCACCCTTCCAGTAAAGGCTTGCCAGTATCCAGAACCGTTCCAGATCTTCAAAAAAGAATTCCTTCATGCGGTCTACAAAATGACCGTTAGAGATTAC
>JAUXDR010000084.1 GCA_030618205.1 Deltaproteobacteria bacterium
CGACCGCTGTTGTTGATGGCATACGCCCTACCACGATCAAGACCAGGATAATCGCCAGGGGTCAGCAGGTAGTGAGGGTTGACAGGGAGAATAATAACTCCCTAAACGACTCATCAATAAAGGCCCTGATCGAGGCCTTTGAGAGACTGGCTCCTGGAATTGACGGAATTATTGTATCTGACTATGCCAAAGGTGTGGTTTCGGCTCGCTTCATGGATGAATTAAGGAAGATCTCAGGCGAGAGAGGCATTCCCCTTTTAGTAGATCCCAAGCCTGCCAATAGTCACCTCTACCATGGAGTGACACTGGTGACTCCTAATCGGCAAGAGGCAGAGGCAATGGCAGGTCTTGAGATCAAGGATACGGAGAGCCTAAGTCAGGCTGCACAAGAGATCCAGGGAAGATTGGGAACAGAGGCGGTACTTATTACCCGAGGGTCGCACGGGATGGCCCTCTGGCAAAGGGAAAACGGATTATTTACAGTGCCGACTATGGCACGTGAGGTCTTTGACGTCACCGGTGCAGGAGATACGGTCGTAGCGGCCATGGCCCTGGGAATAGTCAATGGGCTCACTTTCCCTGAAGCAGCTTATTTAGCAAATATTGCCGCGGGTGTAGTTGTGGGAAAGATCGGAACTGCTACTGTAACTGCTGAAGAAATCATGAAAATTTTAGAGAAATAAAGGGGAGAGTAGCATCCAGCAGAATTCGGATAATGAGCATATTACATTCTCCGCCGCCAGCCAAGCTGGTTTGTAGTATATTTTCTCAGCAAAAAGGGCTTATAAACAGAGTGGCTGATGCCCTGTGTGGTACATATGGCACTGCTGATTTTAAGAGTCCGGTTATTCCGTTCGACCGGACTTCCTACTATGAGCCGGAGTTTGGGAGCGGCCTCAAGAGGATATTCATGAGTTTTACAGAATTGGTGTTTCAAGATGCTTTAGCTGAAATTAAGCACACCACTAATAAGCTGGAACAGGAATTTAGTACAGAAGGAAAAAGGCGAGCAAATATTGATCCCGGCATTTTAACTGCTGAACGTCTTGTGCTTGCCACAGGCAAGAATTATCCCCACCGGATTTATCTTGGCCGGGGCGTATTTGCAGATCTGACGTTCATATACCGGAAAGATTCTTTTGTGCCCTTACCATGGACTTTCCCGGACTATGCATCGAAAGAGGTGATAGAGTTCTGGAACAATGTGAGAAAATCTTATCTGCAAGAGTTCAGCTATAGACAATGCTGAATGCTGAATGCTGAATTGTGGAAGAAGATTTAAAAGACATATACCTTAATTCAGCATTCAACATTCAAAATTCAACACTTATTATAGCAGATGGGGTATTTTTAGCGGAATCAGAAATGGTGATCCAATGCTACGCAGTATGACTACATTTGCACGTGTGGAATATGCCGGGGATGGCTGGTCTTCCGCATTGGAGCTGAAGTCTGTAAATGGAAGGTTCTGTGATATCCATATCAGGTTACCCAGGTGGATGAATCCCATTGAAGACCGCATTAAGAAATTGGTGCAGGGGAGGATGATTCGCGGTCGCATTGACCTGAGCATACAGTACGAAGGTAGTGATGCAACAAGGTCCGTCTTTGAGCCTGACCTGGATCTCGGACGTTCTTATCTAAATGCAGTCAAGTCTTTGGCTGATGATCTTGGTTTAGAAGGCACCCCGGATCTTCCTATGCTTTTGTGTTCTTTGAAGGACGTTATCACTGTTCAAGAACAGGGACCGGATACGGAAAAGGCATGGGAAAGGATAAAAGGTCAATTAGAGGAGTTGCTTGACAAGGCTGTAGCAATGTCAGCCACGGAGGGAGTCGCCCTGGAGAAAGATTTGGAATCAAGGCTGTCTCAGGTTAATCAATGGGTTGAAGACATATCAAAGCGGACAGAAGAGCATCTCAAGAAGGCCCAGCAGGCGCTCAAGGACAGGATTCAGTCGATTTTAAGAGATGTGCCTGCAGATGAGGGGCGCTTGATTCAAGAATTGGCGATACTTGCCGATAAGTTGGATATTACAGAGGAGATAGTTCGGGTTCGCAGCCATATAGAGCAGTTTAGAAAGTTTTTTGCGAAAGAGGGGGCAATAGGCAGGAAAATGGATTTTTTACTCCAGGAGCTATTCAGAGAGATCAATACTATGGCCTCCAAGTCATCTGACTCTCTGATTTCTTACTTGGTCGTTGAGATTAAGGGCGAGCTGGAAAAGATGCGCGAACAGGTCCAGAATGTAGTATAGATTGAATTAGGGAGAGCATATTATGAGCTGTAGATGTAAACTGCTAAATATTGGTTTTGGTAATACAATAGTGGTAGAACGTGTTGTTGCCGTAGTCAATCCGTCATCTGCTCCTATGAAGCGTTTGAGAGAGGAGGCAAAGTCCAATAGCCGACTTATTGACGCAAGTCAGGGTCGTCGAACTCGTTCCATAATTGTAACAGACAGTAACCATATTATACTCTCTGCTATACAGGCAGAGACAGTTTCCCAAAGACTCAGTGCAGACGTTTTGACCAAATCAGAAGAGAAAGATCCAAAATACTGATTGTGCCCCATATCAATGGAACAAGGGAACCTATTTGTAATTTCCGCCCCTTCAGGGGCTGGGAAAACCACTCTATGCCGCAGACTGCTTGAGCAGATTTCCAGGATTTCTTTTTCTATCTCATACACTACCCGTAATCACAGGGAAGGGGAAATTGATGGTATAGACTATCACTTTGTTACTCAGGAGAGATTCGAGGAGATGGTCTCCGCCGATTCATTTCTTGAATGGGCACGGGTATATGACAATTTTTACGGAACAAGTAAATCAGAAGTACTGTCAAGGCTTGAGATGGGAGAGGATGTACTGCTGGACATAGATGTCCAGGGGGCCAGGCAGGTTCGCAGGCTATTCCCGGGAGCCATTCTGACATTCTTGCTGCCTCCGTCGTGGTCGGTATTGGAAGCCCGGCTCAGGGGTAGAGGGAGTGAGGATTCCTCAAGGTTGAAACTCAGGATGGCCAATGCAAAATCAGAGCTGGAGGCAGTGCATGAATATGACTTCGCCGTGATAAACGACGACCTTTCAAGGGCCACTGAGGACCTGAAATCCATAGTGATCGCCCAGAGATGCAGAACACCCAGGACTTTGGCAAAGCAGGGCCTTGTTCAGCGCCTTAAGTCTTCGTAGCCACCGATCTTTTTTATTCTTCAATGGTTCCCGACTCAAAAACTCAATCAATAATAATCTGGGGCATACATCCGGTAAGGGAATTTTTAGAGATTTGTCCTGATGATTGTCAAAAGCTCTTTGTCCATCCTTCCTTTGGAAAGAAAAAAGCGCAGGCCGGCCTGTTACGTCTGGCAAAGCGGCGCGCGGTTCTTGTGGAACGTACGGAAAATCTTGAAAGTACAGGCGTTCCCGCAGGGACTGTACATCAGGGAGTTGCTGCCCTGGTAAGACCTGTTTGGTCTATTGACTTTTCCAGCCTGCCCTTGTATTGGAGAGATAAAAGGCCATTAGTGGTAGTATGTGATCAATTAACGGATCCACAGAATGTGGGGGCTATAGTGCGTTCTTCAGTTGCCCTGGGTGCTCAGGCAGTTTTGCTCCCCAGTCGGAGAGCCGGCCGGATTACCGGAGCAGTAGCAAAATCATCTTCCGGTGCACTGTTTCACATAAAGGTATGCCAAGTAGGAAATTTAGTAACAGCCATGAGGCAACTTAAGGAAATGGGACTCTGGATAGCAGGGTTAAGCCCGGACGGCGAGCATCCGCTCTGGGAGTTGGATTTAAATAGGCCTTTAGCTCTGGTAGTTGGTGCAGAAGGGACGGGACTGCGCCGTCTAGTCAAGGAGACGTGCGACTTCCTTGCAAGAATACCTCATTTTGGCCCTGTTGGTTCCATGAATGTTGCCTCTGCTGCCGGCATAGCCTTATACGAGGTTGCAAGGCAGCGTAGTTTAATAGTATAGGAATTTCCTAAGTCCGCCCGAAGGCGGCTAATTTATCGCCGGTTTACACCGGCATGAGGCGGTAATTTTATGATAAGACTGTATGGGAAGGTGACCGGGGCCGCATATGCGGTATCCAGGCCTTTCTTGGAGTTGTGGTCCCGGTTAGAGGGAAACAATGGGATGTGGTCGGGTCGGCTGGGGCACCTCCCCAATTATGTTGCTGCAACCGGTCCTCAGGATTTATGGCTCCATGCGGTTTCAGTGGGGGAAGTAGCCGTGGCGGAGGCCTTGGTTCAGGCCATTGACCGCCGGGCACCAGGATTAAAAATTCTTATATCAGTTACTACGCCTGCGGGTTTTGCCAGGGCAATGTCCTCCCTGGGGACCCGTTGCTCAGTGATTCCTTATCCTCTTGATTTTCCGCAGATAGTACGCAGGATGGCAAGGGAGGTCCGTCCCAGGGTGTATGCCTGCCTTGAGACAGAACTCTGGCCCAATCTTATCAGTGCGGTGAGGCAATTCGGGGGCAAGACAGTGCTCTTAAATGGCCGCATTTCAGCCAGGTCTTTCCCCAGGTATTTGAGATTGCTTTCGATTACCAGACCCATGCTTGCCGGTTTTTCAAAGATTTGCGCCATTTCTGATATCCACGCAAATAGGCTGGCGGCACTTGGGGCCCCCGTGGATAGGATACAGGTCACAGGAAATGCCAAGTTCGAGGGTCTTCTGTCCAGACCTGATCCTGATCGTGTGATGGGCCTTCGCAATCGACTCAGAATTGAAGATTCGATGAAAGTCCTCGTTGCGGGAAGCTTGAGAGGGGGCGAGGAAAAAGAGATAATAAACGCTTACGATTTACTTCAGTCTCGTTGGTCTGACATGATATTCTTTTTAGTGCCGAGGCATTTGAAGAAGGTTTCTTCTATTGTAAGCGTGTTAAACAAGAAGAGCATACCATATCAGCTCTGGAGTGAACTGGAGGTAAATCAGAGACGGACCGCAAAGGTCGTAGTGGTGGATGCAATAGGTCCGCTTTTTGATCTCTATGGTTTGGCTACAGCGGCCTTTGTAGGGGGTTCTCTGGTACCAAAAGGGGGACAAAATCTCTTGGAGCCGGCTGCTTGGAGCTGTCCTGTTATTTACGGTCCTCATACGGACAATTTTGAAGAGGCAAGAATAACCCTTGAATCTCATGGTGGAGGTCAAGAGGTTAACAACGGAAAAGACCTGGCAGAGGCGGTAAATCTGTTATTTGAGGAACCTTTAAAAAGAGAAGAGCGGGGCAGGAGGGGCCGCAGTGCCCTTGAGGCTCTTGCCAAAGGGGTTGCTACAAAGCAAACAGATATTCTGCTACAGGTGCTTGAAGCCCGGAACAGTGCCTAAAGTGAACTAAAGTACTAACCACCAGGAGCCTTATATCTCTTATAAATTAACATCAGGCCTTCTAAAACAAGGTCCGGCAATACTGTTTCTACTAGAGAGCAATGCGGGGCTATTATCGGTGCCAGTCCTCCCGTAGCTATCACCCTGGGTTTTTGAGCAAATTCCGTTAAAAGACGACTTATGATTCCGTCTGTCAGACCGGCAAAGCCATAGATGATACCGGCCTTGATTGCCGAGGCAGTGTCCTGACCCAGGGCAGTTTCAGGTTTGGCAAAAAGTTCCACCCTTGGGAGCCTGGAAGTACCTTTAAAAAGGGCCTCTGCCGCTAGGAGCAAGCCGGGAGCTATGGAACCACCCA
>JAUXDR010000082.1 GCA_030618205.1 Deltaproteobacteria bacterium
TTACAGAAACTGGATCTCGAAGTTGGATACTACCCCTTTCAAGTATCGGACAACATTTATTGGGGGCGAGTATGGATTGATTCAATAAGGATAGTCTGTAATGGGAAAGGCATTACCCCGGAGCTTGCCGAGGCCAGTGCATACGCAGAACTGGCTGAACGCCTCAGTGCCGGGCTGTTCTATCCGGTCTTTGAAGAGCAGGTAAGGTTTAACGTTCCCAGCCTTTACAATGAGGAAACTAACAGGTTTCTGAATTATAAATGGATGGAAGGATATATTTATTCCCACCAGGATGATTTGGAAAATCCTCTTAGAATAGAAGATCTGCTGGCAAATGAAAAACATCTGACACATAAGGATATTGAAGATTTAAAAAACTGCAGGATGGCCGGACATTGGGTTGATGGTTTTTCAATTGTCCGCAAAGAGACAGTAAAAGTACCGGTCAATTTTGTGTCTTATATTCACGGATCTAACGGGATGGCAGCAGGGAATACCATTGAAGAGGCGATGATTCAGGCCACATGTGAAATATTTGAACGTTTTTCCCAAATACAGACAATCAGATCTGAAAAAATCATACCCTCAATTGATCTAAATTCTGTGGAAAATGAGACTATAAGGGATATGATTAAATTCTATCAGGGAAAGAATGTTGACGTAATGATCAAGGATCTTTCCCTTGACGGCCTGATACCCTGCATAGGCGTCCTGTTTATAAACAACAACCTGCGTACTGATCGCCTGGAACATAGGATCTTGATACCGGGCGTATCCTTCAATCTGGAGGAGGCCCTGACAAGGTGCTTTACAGAAAGCATGCAGGGCAGGGAAACTCTTTTAACTCCCCGTCCTGAGTTGGACAAACCGGTTGTCCATAGATCCAAGGTTAATGACTATTATATGTTAATGAAATGCAGTATTTCTCTGAAAGATATCTCTTTTCTCGATCAAGGAGAAACCAGGACTTATAAGAATATCAAGATCAACGATGTCCTCAGTGAAATTGAGGAAATCAAAAGGATATGTGAGGCATTCAATACTGATTTTATATTATTAAACCACACCCATCCGGTATTAAATTTCCCAGTTGTAAGAGTAATAATCCCACGAATTTCTGATTTTTTACCTTTTTTAAGACAGGACGTCCTTGTATCCGGGCCGACAAGACCTTCCGCTGTGTGGCGCGGAGAAGAATTCAAGAAAATAATGCAGAGCTTTTTTGCCTGAAGTTAAAGAGAAAAACTCTGCAAAATCAGGGCATTATGTATTTCTGCTCATACCTTGGCACCCACCACCGTATGAAGTTGTAAGTTATACCGGCAGGAGCAGGCTCAATACCCTTGAAACGCTTGTGGATCACTGGAAGGGCCATTGGAACGTAAAGAAAAGTATAGGGCTGATCCTCAGCCAGTATCTCCTGGATACGCCAATATATTTTCTTACGTTCATTGCGGTCAAAGGTCCTCCGCCCCTCCACAAGGAGGCGGTCCATCTCAGGGTTCTGGTAACTGATAAAGTTCAGCTCCTTTCCGCCTGTCTTGGAGGAATGCCAGATATCATAGATGTCCGGGTCCTGTCCCAATGTCCAGCCCAGTATTACTGCCTCGAACCGCCTCTTGTCTATAAAGTCGTTGATAAAGGCTGTCCACTCAAGGGTCCTGATCTTCATCTCTATCCCGATCTGCTTGAGCCTGTACTGAATAATCTGGGCTGTTCGATCCCTCAGAGGATTACCCTGATTGGTTATGGCCGTGAATGAGAATGGCCTCCCTTCCTTATCCAGCCGGCTGTCTCCATCCCTGTCCACCCAGCCTGCCTCGGCAAGCAAGGCTGTTGCCCTTTTCGGATCATATGGATAACGTCTGACATCCGGGTTGTAAAACCATGTATCGGGTTTATACGGGCCGGTTGCCTTCACTCCGAATCCCAAAAGCACTCCACGGATTATTTCATCCTTATCTATGGCATAGGCAATGGCCTGTCTTACTCTTTTGTCTGTAAAGAGAGGGAATTTTAAATTGTAACCGAGATACGTATACGAAAAGGAGAGATAGCGATATTTGTTAAAATTTATCTCGAAAAACAGGGAGTTTGCCTGCCTTTCATATTGGATCGGAGATAACCCCATCCAGTCAAGGCCACCTGATTTCAGCTCAAGGAACATGGTAGCCGAGTCAGGTATTATCCTCATTATATAGCGGTCAAGATAAGGCCGTCCTTCAAAACAGGTGGGATTTGCCTTCAGCTCTATGCGTTCCTGAGTCTTCCACTCTGAAAGGCTGTACGGACCCAAGCCGACAGGATTTCGTCCAAGAGGACTCTTTGTGATGTCCTTTCCATCCAGCAGGTGCTTTGGCAGCACAACCAAATTCCCCCAGGAGCTCAGGGCAGGGGCAAATGGCTCCCTGTACGTTACCTTAAAGGTATAAGGGTCAGGTGCTTCGGCATTTTCGACCTCCATAAAATCGCCCGCGTAGGCAGTTGGAGTACCTGGAGCTGTGATGGTCTCAAAGCCAAAGAGCACGTCCTCAGAGGTAAACGGCTCACCGTCCTCCCATTTAACTCCCTTCCTGAGCTTAAAGGTGATGGTGAGTCCGTCAGGAGAGATTGTCCATGACTCAGCCAGATCCCCCACCAGGTTGAGGTCCTTGTCGTATTTAACCAGGCCGTTATAAATAAGGCCTGCGATCTGATGCGACGTGGCGTCAGAGGCCAGCATGGGAACCAGGGTAGTGGCGTCCCCGATGGAGCCCAAGACAATGGCATCGCCGTAGTCCGGCTCGGCCGCACAGGAAAGGTAGAAGGTGGAAGGTGGAAGGCTGAAGGGAAAAAATGAAAGAAAAGAAACCAAAAAAAGAAGGAGCCGAAAAAACCGAAGTCGTGGGAAACGGGTAGAAAAAATCACGCTTAACCTTCCACCTTCAGCCTTCCACCTTCTACCTTCCACCTATCTTCTTTCCTCTCCCTGAGGGCCTCAACACAGCTATACGGCACCCTGAGTCCTCCTGTGCCTCTGCCAACCATTATTTTTGGTTTGGCCTTGCCATGATAGTCGCTACCGCCAGTGGGGACCAGGTCATACTTCTTGCAAAGCGACAGAGACAGATTGATTAGCTCCTTGCTATGCATGCTATAGTAACATTCGATGCCGTCAAGACCTTGCTCTGTCCACTTTGCTACAAGCTCATCCAGATGTGCGGGAGTTCCAAATTCAAGTGACATGGGATGGGCCAGGACCGCCAGACCTCCGGCCTTATGTATGGTAGTTATTGCCTTTTCCGGACTGAGGATGGACTTTGGAACATAAGCAGGGGCGCCCTTTTTCAGATAACGGACAAAGGCCTCATTCGTGGATTTCACATAACCTCGATTTACCATGGCCCTTGCAATGTGCGGGCGGCCGATCTGCCCACCTTTGCCCATTTCCTCCAGCTCACTCCGGGATATCAAACAGCCAAGGTCCTTAAGACGTTCCAGAATCAAAGGATTTCGGGAGGCCCTTGCGGATTGGACCTCTTTCAATACCTCGTTTAATGCAGGCGAACCCGGATCAAATAGATAGGCCAGGACATGCAGGGTGCCATGTGATATCCGAACGCTCAGCTCCACACCGGGGAGTATCTCTATTCCAAGTTTCTCAGATGCCTCAAGGGCCTCCGGAAAACCTGCCACAGTATCATGGTCGGTGACCGCAATTGCTGCAAGACCTGAGTTTACGGCAAGCCGTATTACTTCAGCAGGTGAATCAGAACCGTCGGATGCCGTGGTGTGTGTATGCAAATCGCAGTATTTCATTTGAATGAACCCCTGAACCTCCGAACTACGAACTCCAAGCTACGAACTCAAAACTCTGAACCCACAACCGGTTACTTCTATGGAACATAATATACTGAATGGCTATTCGGTTAAATAAAAAAGTTATCCTCATAAAATATAATCCCCCCCTTCGTAATGCATGATGGTCTTGTAAAATCCTGACAAGCGGTTTTAGTAACCGTTCACGGGGTTACAACCGTTTTACCGCGACCCACCGAACTGTAAGCGTTCACAGGGTGCTGCAGATGCGAGGCGGAGGGTACGCAGACGTACTCCCTGTACTTCAAGTGCCCGACAACAAAGCAGATGCGGTGCCCTGTGAATGCTTGCCGATTTTACATACAGCATGTTGGTTCTTAGCAATAGCATTACACTAAATCTTGTATATGATTTCTGTTTTGTCGTATTTTTACAAAATCATCAATTTATTAATGGAGAGAATTCCCTGTTTTCAGACAAAACTCAAGGAAATAAAGAAAGAAATGCCTGAATCTTAACTGATATTTTGGGGTTGACAAATGAAGTAAAAAGATATTATACAGATCAGCAGTTGTAGAATTTTTTTGTATTTTGCCGAATGATGATTCATTTTTTTGTATTGGTACTGTCTTGAGTGCCAAAAAGGGATATGTTAGTCTATATTCCTTAACTGAAATTGCTGTTAAAAACATTCTATTAAGGAGGGAGAATTAAATGGCAGATCTTAAAAAACATGATACTCCTTTGCTCGATGAGCTAAAAAAGGGGCCATTTCCGAGTTTCGTTGACGATCTGGAGACGAGGGCTGAGAGCGGCGTCCAGTGCTGCTACGATCTTCTTGGGCAGTTGGAGCTCTCTTATGTGCACAAGGAGACACACTGGAAACATGGTGGTATTGTAGGTGTCTTTGGATATGGTGGCGGGGTTATCGGGCGTTACTCGGATGCCCCTGCTGACTTCCCTACCATCGCCCATTTTCACACCCTCCGTGTCAATCAGCCGTCCAGCAAGTTTTATAATTCCAAGTTCCTGCGCAAGATGTGTGATATGTGGGATCACCGCGGAAGCGGCGTAACCAATTTCCACGGCTCAACAGGCGACATAATCCTTATCGGGACCTCAACCGACCAACTGGAGCCCACTTTTTACGACCTGAGCCACCAGTTCGACATGGACCTGGGTGGATCCGGATCCAACCTCAGGACGCCTGCATGCTGCATGGGCAAGGCCCGCTGTGAATGGTCCTGCCTGGATACACAGGCCATCTGCTACGACCTGACCATGACTTATCAGGACGAACTCCATCGTCCGGCATTTCCTTACAAGTTCAAGTTCAAGATCTCCGGCTGTCCAAATGACTGCGTGGCGGCAATTGCCCGTTCCTGTACTTCTATTATCGGCACCTGGAAAGACAATATCCGTATAGACCAGAAAGCAGTCCAGGCCTATATCGGCGGGGAGATAGCACCCAATGCCGGCGCCTTCAAAGACCGTGACTGGGGCGCATTCGACATCCAGAAAGAGGTCATCGATCTCTGTCCCAGCGGATGTATGTATATGGACGGAAACGAGCTCAAAATTGACGACCGCGAGTGTACCCGCTGCATGCACTGCATTAATGTCATGCCTAGTGCCCTGCGTCCCGGTGTGGATTGTGGCGCCACGATCCTGAACGGGGCAAAGGCACCGATCCTTGAAGGTGCCCAGATGTCCACCTTAATCATCCCATTTATTAAGATGGAATACCCCTATGAAGAATTCAAGGACTTTGTCGATCTGATGTGGGACTGGTGGATGGAAGAGGGCAAAAACCGGGAGAGACTTGGCGAGCTTATCCAGCGTCAGGGCCTTGCACATTATATTATCGATATACTCGGGCGCGAACCTATTCCACAGCACGTAAGGGAACCTCGGTCCAACCCGTATCCTTTCTGGAAAGAGGAAGAGGT